>JAIRXT010000134.1 GCA_031268125.1 Treponema sp.
AGTCCTTCCTCAAGGCGGCGGAAGGGTTCCACGCGGTTACGCAGCTAAGGCGTAATCGTAACTGTCGTTGTTGGCAGTTAAAGTTTTTGCCTAATCAGGAGCTAGACACTCCACCTGCAGCCTGTATCCCGAATCACAACAGTCGAAACCGGTACACCCCCGGAACACGATTCTTTTTATCATAATACCCCCCGTAGAATGAATCAAGAAGGGTCCTGCCGGCTTTGGCGGCAGGACCCGCCTGAGAAAAATGAACCCGGTATTCGGTATTTCGCTTGATTTAACGGTATAGGAACGGTAGCCTAGATAAGCAGGAGGAAACCCGGTGATCGGAACGGAAAACAGGTTGTTGATTCTCAGTGATGAGGAAACGCATCTGGTGGAAGAAATTAACGAATGGCTGGCTAAATCCGGGTCCCCGGATAGGGAAGGGCTCCGGAAACGGTACGACTGTGTTATAGACCTGGGCGGCGCCGTCTCCAGGTTCCCTTCTGTCCGGGAATCCCAGCGCCTTATGGGGCAGGAACGAGACGAATCCCTGCTTATCCGGTCCCTCTGCTCCTTTTCCTCCGTGAACCACCTGCTCCGAATCCCCTCCAAGGTCCTGGCGATCCGCAGCCTTCTGGTGGCGAAATTTCACTACTATTCCATGCTCCTTGCCGTTTCAAAGGATAACCCCCTGTGGGTCCGCTCCCTTAGGTCCAGCACTTTCCGGGTAATCAGCACCCTGATGGCGGAGGCGGTGTACTTTTCCTGCCTGGAAGACCCCGGCTTTTCCCTGAATATCAAACTGGGTATCGCCAACGATCTTATCTCCCTGTGGGACAGCGGCACCGACCCCCGGACCAACCGCCATCTGCCGGCCCTGGAGGTCCTGTGGGCGGCGCGGGAAGAAACGCCCCCGGCCTTTGGGACGATGGACGGTAACAGCGAACTGTTCCGCATTTCCTTTGAAATGGGGCCGGACTGGCAGGATTTTCTGGGTAAGGGGTCCACAAATGACGAAATCCGCTGGGCCCTGGAGGAATTTCTCTTTGGCCTTTCTTACGAGGAGATCCGGCAGGTCCGCTCCCGGCTTCTGCATTTCAGGATCCACGCGGTAAACTACGACGAAGTAAAGACATACCTGGGGCATATACCGGGCTTTACCATGGTGGAAGGCGGCGACATACGAAACATCTACGATTTTTACACCGACCGCCAGGAGGCGGCGAAATTCCGCAAAAGGTCCGCCGCCCCGGGGCCCTGCCACACGCTGGAAGAACTCTACCTGCGCTACCGGATTTTGCAGGAACAGGACGAAGGCGAAACGAATCAGCACTGCTAATGCTGCTGGGCGATTTCCCTGAATTGGTTCCGGATCTGCACCACGCTATCGGTCAGGACGGGATCAAACTGGGTACCCCGGCCTTCCTTAACAATCACGATGGCCTCTTCGTAGGGGAGGGCGGCCTTATACACCCGGGCGCAGACTAAGGCATCGTACACATCCGCCAGGCTGGCGATCCGCGCCGCCAGGGGAATATTGTTTCCCCGAAGTCCCTGGGGATAGCCTTTGCCGTCGTAGCGCTCGTGGTGGCCGTAACAGATATCTTCGCAGTGCCGCAGATACAGGGAGCTGTTTACGTCCCCCAATTCGCCGATAATTTCCTTTCCCCGGATAGTGTGGGTCTTCATAATGGCGAATTCCTCATCGTCAAGGCGGCCGGGTTTAAGGAGTATCCGGTCGGGGATGGCTATTTTTCCCACATCGTGAAGGGCCATAGCCTTGACAATGGTGGGGGGGTCCAGTTTCCGCAGTTCCTGTTCATAGGGGGAATGGGTGTTAATCAAACAGGCGCACAGGGCCTGCACGTATAACTGGGTCCGTTTAACGTGTTCCCCGGATTCCAGGTCCCGGTGTTCGATAACGTTGGCAAGCCCCTGCAGGGCATTGTCCAGCGTAGCGGTAGCCTCCGCCGTTTTTTCCGCTACCATCTGCTCCAGATTATCGCTGTAATTTTTCAGGGCCACCTGGTTGCGGATCCGCAGCTTAACCCGGCGGGGCACAAACGGTTTGTTGATAAAGTCTACCGCCCCGGCGGCCAGGAGTTCATCTTCGGAATCGTTTTCCGCGGTAATAAACACCACGGGAATCCGCCGCAGGGCTTCGTCGGCTTTAAGAATATCAAATAGTTCGCGGCCGGTCATTTCCGGCATCATCAGATCCAGCAGAATGATTTTTGGAAGTACGGCGACGGAACGGAGATAAGCCAGGGCTTTTCTGCCGTTGCTTGCGGTGGCAACATGGTATTCATCTTTCAAAATTTCTTCAAGAATCATGATGTTTACATCAACATCGTCAACTACCAGGACAGAAGCATCTTCCCCTGTATTATGTAACATACTTTGCGATTACCTCGTCCAGTCTTTTAAGGGTCTCCGCATAAACGCTTTTTACCGTATCCAACGCGTCCTCCGGAACGGCCCGTTCCTTGATCCGGCTTTCCAGGTCCCGTATTTGTTCAAAAAGTTCCGTAAGGGAAAGGTTGGCCGCAAGACCTTTGAGGGTATGGGCCAGGGCCTGGGCCCCCTCCAAATCCCCGGCGGACAGGCGGAGTTCCAGATCGGGCATGGTGGTATCGGACTTAAATTTTCCCAACAGCCTGATGTAAAGCTTGCCGTTGTTCATGATCCGCTTCATACCTTCGTCGAAATTTATGTATACTTTTTCTTCTGCCATTCAAGAACCCCCGGAATTTTCCGAAATATAGCATAAAAAATTCAAAGGCAAAACCCCGCGTCAAAAATCCCGCAAAAGGCTAATCCTTTGAGGCTTTCCCAAAACTAACCGAGTTTTGGGATTGGCTCCTTTTGCATTTTTTTAAGAAAGTTGTTCGATAACTTTTAGTTATCGAACAACTCCAATATTAAATGTAATGGAATTCTGGCGGCAGATCAAAACCGCAGCCGTACTTTAACGGTGCTGTAGAAGTAACGGCCCGGCCCGGCGGCGCCGGAAGGCAGGGGGCCGAATTCCCCGTTGCCGGAGGACCCCAGGGGAATTTGGCAGGTAAGGTTCAGGGTAAGTCCCTGGAACAGTTCGTGTTCCGCCGTTATGACGGGGGTGAAGGAGGGATCCTCCGGGGCGGCCATGCAGCCCAGTCCCAGGCTGGTGTAGTCGCTGAGGCGGTACCGGCCCTGGGCGAACAGGTAGTGGTTCCCCCTGAAACCCAGGGATGCGGCGGTGGAAGAACGGTCCCCGGAGTAGAGGTACTCCGCCAGGACGTAGAGCTTCCCGTCCAGCAGGGAATAATCAAAGCCCGCGGAAGCCGCCAAGCCCCCTTCCGGGGTCCGGGGATCGCAGGTGTAGAGCAGTTCCGCCGCCAGGCCAAGTTCCGCCTTGACGGAAAGGCCGAAGCGGTGGATGCCCCGGGGGGCCGGGCCGGGGGATTCAAAGACGTAGAGCCCCTGGAGGCTTAACCATTCCCCGTGGTACTCCCCGGCCAGTCCTCCCAGGGTCCCGGCCCCGGAACCGGCAAAGGGATTCCCGGCGGCGGCGGTAAAGCCCTGGAGCTTTAGATCCGCCGCGGGGTAATAGGCCAGATCCGCCCCCAGGACCGCCCGGGGCCGGGAATCGGGGAGCAGGGGGTTGCGGGGATTCAGGAAGTCCATAGGCCCAAAGACGTAACCGTAGCCAAAGGCCGTGCGGATAAGGCCGGCCTGGAAATCGGCGGTTTCCGGGGAAATTTTGACGTAGAGCCGCTCCAGTTCCAGGGCCGCGGCGTAGTTTGCCCCGGCCGTCAGGGCGGAGGAAGCCCCCCATACGGCGGCATCCCGCAGGGCGGCGTTCCGGGCGGCTTCGGCGTAGGTCCCCGACACGGCAAGGAGGTTCAGGGAGCCGTAAAACGCCGCCCCCTCCCGGAGCCTTGCCTGGAGTCTGATGTTGGCGTATTCCTCAATACCGTAGAGGAAGGCCGGGCTTGACCCGGCCCCGGCCCCCAGGGAAACGCTGGAATCCAGATACCCGGAGATGACCGGTTCCCCCTGAAGAAAACAGGGCGCGGGGGCAAGGAACAGCCCGGCCATTAGTATTACTGTCAACTTTGTTATTCTCATCTTCGGCCTCCGAAAATCAGCGGGTTAAATTCCGCTGGCTGAACACTGAATCGGCAATGGGAATATCCATCACTACGTTCCGCATACGCATGGTAGTTTTACTGCCCCTCCGTAACAGGTCCCGGATTTCAAGCTCCACCGGGAAACGGCGGCCGCCGAAAACTTCAATCCGTAAAAGGTTGTACTCCTTGAGTTTTGCCCCGGAAAGGGCGAACAGTTCGTAGTGGAGGCAGTCTCCGGTTTCCTTGTCGATCCAGAGTTTCTGTGCGGGGTAGCTTTCTGTCCGTTTTTTCGCGGTTAGATCCAAAACCCAGCAGTCCCGGTTTGTGCCGTCAAAGTTCCATGTCCCGGAGCCGGAAATAACCGGGTTGTACCGGTTGATGAGTTTTTCGTTTTCAACGGTGTCTTCGTAGGACATGTCGGAGCCCATCATGCTCTCCTTGAGCATGTGGCCGGAAATAAGCATTACCTCCTCCGTATCCGGGGAGTACACGTAGAGCCGCCCGCCCCGTTTAAGATACTTGGTTCCCCGGTCCTCGGGATTGGTAAATTCAATAAAACTGTCGGAATTTTCCCGGGCCCAGGCCCGCATGGTTTTTATGAAGCGCCTTCCCTGATACTCGATGATCATCTCACCTTCGTATTCGATGGTGCTGTAAATCTCGTTATCGTCAACCCGGCGCAGTAATTCTGCGGCGGACGGCGCCTGGGCATACACCAGCGATGCCGACACTGCCGCTAACAACACTAATACTGT
>JAIRXT010000143.1 GCA_031268125.1 Treponema sp.
GATAAAATCTTCATCCCGCTGTTCGTCCACGGAAAAATCCGCGTCCCGGTTTACCTTGAAAAGCAGGGTCTCCTTAACCTGCAGGCCGGGGAACAAAGCCCCCCCCCAGGTCAGGATCATATCCTCAAGCAGGGCCCAGGGCCCCGGCGCATTGTCCTCCGCCGGCAGCCGGACGATCCGGTTTAGGGCCGGGGGAAGGCGGACCATCGCCATATAACAAGCGGCCTCTCCGGACTTGTCGTTTTTTCCCCCGGCCGGCGGCTGCGGCGCCGATGGCGGCGGGTCCAGAATATCCCCGGAACCGCCGTTCTCCGGCGTCAGCAGGAACACTGCGTTCATACTAAAACTGTCGATAGAGGGCAGGGCCTTTTCATGTTCTATCCGCAGGGGCGTAAGGAGCGGATAAACCCGGGTCATAAAATATGACTGCAAAAAATCCCGCCGGGCCGGGGTGTAGGAATCCGGGCGGCACAGGGCCAGGCCGCCCTGGGCAAGGCCGGGAAGCACCTCCCCGGTAAGGCAGGAATACTGATCTTCAATAAGACGCCGTGCCTTAAGGGAAACGGCTTTAAGCTGTTCCGCGGGACTCCCGAACAAGGAATCAGAGCCTCCCCGCAGGGCCCGCTTTAATCCGGCAACCCGGACCATGAAAAATTCGTCAAAATTGGAAGACACTATCGAAAGAAAGCGGAAACGTTCCAGCGGAGGCAGATTCTTTCTCAGCCCCTCTTCCATTACGCGCCGGTTAAAATCGATCCAGGAAAGGTCCCGGCTAAAATAATCCATGCTTCGGCCTCAATCCAGTATAATTTTATAGCCGAAGACATCCTGGAACAGGTCCGCCTTCTGCTCAATGCCAATCTGCTCCAGGGAAAGATCGTGGACCCCTTCGGTATGGATCAGCATGGCCTGCGCTTTCTGCTCCAGGTTTATTTTTTTTACCCGCTGGGCATGACCCCTGTCCAGAGCATCGGCCACCCGGAGAATCGAAGCCATTTTAAGCACCAGAATCCGTTCCTTCCGCGGCAGGGCGGCGTATTCGTCGTCTTCCCGGACCGGGGGATCGCCCCGGTGGTAACGGATCACCACAGCGATCATATTCAGCTCGTTCCGGCGGATTCCAAAAATTTCCGAATTAGCCACAATGTAGTAGCCGTGCCGATGGTGGCCCGCTCCGTTAATATACATGCCGATGTCGTGGAGAATTGCCGCAATTTCCAGCATCCGCCGCTCCGGGCGGCCCATGCCGTGCTGCCGGACCAGGGAATCAAAAAACACAAGACACAGGTCCGCCACATGCCGCCCGTGGGCCTCGTCGTAGTGGTATCTCCGCCCCAGGTTCATGGCGGAGGCAATAATCTGGGAATAGAAATCCTCCTCCGGTTCAGAATCCACTCCCATAACTAAATCGATAAGAAACCCCTCCCGGATGGAAACCAGGGGCACCACCACCTGGACGGCGGGTGTCTGCTCAAGGAAAAGTTTGTAAATCCTGATGCTGGGAATCAGCCCCTCCGCATGGGGGTACGAAATATTAAGATTCCGCACACACTCATCCACCGTGTAATGCTGAATCCGCTCCGCAAAACCGGTAAAAGATTCGCGGTCAATAATGCGGCAATTTTCGTTTAATTCCGAACCGGCCAGGTCAGAAACAAGCCGGGCATCGGAACCGGCTACCACAAAAGTCCTGATATGGGACAGATCCAATTCGGCGCTTAAAAAACCGGCGGTAGTACGAATGTTCTCGTTCAAATACCGTTCCTGGAAACGGCCGGAGGCGGGACCCAGCCGGGACTGCTGATCGATCAGAATCGTCCCCAGGGCCAGACTATGGGCCGCCACCATCTTGCCCCGCCGCAGAAGCATAACTTCCGTGGATCCTCCCCCAATCTCGATAATCATCGAGTTGGCCCGCCAAAAAAGGGGCAGGTCCTGCTTAAGGGCGAAACGGACCGCCAGGTACATCAGCCGGTTTTCTTCGATCCCCTCCACAATAGAAAGCCGGAACCCCGTCTCATGCCGGACCCGGTCCTCAAAAATATCACGGTTCCGGGCCGCCCGGAGGGCGCTTGTGCCGATAAGGTAAATATCCCCGCTCCGAATACTCCAGCCGTCCAGAAGTTCCCGGAAATTCTTTAGAACCGAAAGACATTCCAAAAGCGATTCACGGGAAACCCCCCCGGAAGTAAAAACATCCCGTCCCAGAGCCACGGGTTTTTCCGAGCGGTCCACCACTTTCCATTCACCGCAGGGAGAAATTTCCGCCACCAAAAGCCTGATACCGGTAGAACCAATTTCCAAAACTGCTACAAGGCGAGTCTCCATATTTTATCCTATGCCCAGTATAGTAAATACCGGGTCAAAATCTCAACGCTTTTGACGGCAGCAACTCTCATTTTAACCATACCAAAACGAAAAGGCGCCATTAAAATTCTCTAGGGGTCCTGTCAGGGGGAAAAACAGGGGCCCCGTCCCCTCGTTTTTCCCCCTGACACCCCGCCCGGCATGAGCATGGCGCCTTTTCACTCGTTCCTATACTGAGAATTGCCGTTTTGGCGATGGTAATGATTTTTTGGGGGGCGCCTAACGGAGTCCCGGCGGCTCCGGTACGGCTTCCAGCAGGGCTTTGGTGTAGGGGTCCCGGGGATTTTCGTAGATTTCCTCCGCGTCCCCCTGCTCCACGATGCGGCCGTCCTTCATTACCGCGATGCGGCCGCAGAGGTAATGCACCAGGTTAAGGTTGTGGGAGATGAACAGCATCCCCAGGGACAGGTTTTGATGGAGTTCCCGGAACAGGTTGAGAATCTGCGCCCCCATCGATACGTCCAGGGCGCTGACGGCTTCATCGGCGATGATAAGCCGGGGCCGCAGCATCAGGGCGCAGCCGATGCAGATCCGCTGCTTCTGCCCCACGGAAAGTTCGTGGACCCGGCGTTTTTTGTACGAGGGGTCAAGGCCCACCAGTTCTAGGACTTCGTCCACCCGCCTGCGCCGTTCCGCCCCGCCGCCCATTTTGTTTATCCTTAACGGTTCTTCCAGAATCCAGCCGCTGCGCCAGGCGGGGTTCAGGCTGGCCGCGGGGTCCTGAAACACCGCCTGCACCCGCTTCGCCATTTCCCGGCGGTTTGCCCGCGGACCCTGCCTCAGGCCGTCGATGGTAATTTCCCCCCGGTAATCGATAAGCCCCAGGATGCAGCGCCCCAGGGTGGTTTTCCCGCAGCCCGATTCCCCCACCAGGCCGAAGATCTCCCCCGGGGCAATTTCCAGGTTGATGCCGTGAAGCACGGGTTTTTCGATCCGCCTGCCGAAGCTGCCCAGGGAACGGCTGACATAACTGCTGGACACCTGCCGTACCGAAAGGAGGTTTTCCATTATGACCTTACCCCCTGTGCGCCGCCGACCCTTTCCATAGCCGCAAAACAAAAGGCCGAATGGCCCGGGCCCGCGGCAATTTCCGGGGGGAAGGTTTCCCCGCAGGGGGGGGCGGCCCGGGCGCAGCGGGGGGCAAAGGGACAGCCCCGCGGCCGCGGTTCCTCAATGGGGGGCACCCGGCCGGGGATGCTGGCCAGGGAGCGGCCCCGGGAGGACCGGCCCGGAATGGAACCCAGGAGACCCCTGGTGTACTCGTGGGCGGGCCGGGTAAAGACCTCCGCCACCGGCCCCTGTTCCACCAGTTTTCCCGCGTACATCACCAGGACCCGGCGGCAAAGGGCCTGGATCACGCTGAGATCGTGGGAAATAAAGAGAATCGCCGTCCCCGTTTCCCGGTTGATCTTTTTCAGCAGCTCCAGTATCTGGGCCTGGATGCTCACATCCAGAGCGGTGGTGGGTTCATCGGCAATGAGAAGCCGGGGGCCGCAGATCATGGCCATAGCGATCATCACCCGCTGGCACATACCCCCGGAAAGCTGGTGGGGGTAGAGGGGGAGGAGCTTTTCAGGGTCCGGGAGCCCCAG
>JAIRXT010000237.1 GCA_031268125.1 Treponema sp.
CACGGGATTTCCCGCAGGGGAAGCCCGTGGAATTGGAGCGGATAGCCCGGTTCCCGGCCCAGGGGGCCGGGAATGCGCCCAAAAGAAGGGGTTGAAAATTCCTATGCGTTTATCCTGGCGCCGCCCGGCGCGAACTTGATCATTCTCCCCGTTTCCCCTACTCTAGGGATAATTATGGCCCAACAAACCGGGAAACTTACCCTTTACAACACTCTGGGACGGAAAATGCAGACCTTTGAACCCCTGGTACAAGGCCGGGTCGGCTTTTACGGCTGCGGTCCCACGGTCTACAATTACGCGCATATCGGGAATTTGCGGGCTTATGTAACCCACGATATTCTTGTCCGGACCCTGCGGCGCCTGGGCTACGAGGTAACCCACGTGATGAACATTACCGATGTGGGGCACCTTTCCGGCGATAATGACGAGGGGGACGACAAGATGCTGAAAAGCGCCGAAGAACGGGGCAAAAGCGTCTTGGAAATTGCCGATTTTTACACAAAAGCCTTTTTTGCCGACACGGAGCGGATGAATATTGAAAAACCTACGGTGATCTGTAAGGCCACCGCCCATGTGGGGGAGATGATCGATCTTATCCGGCGGATTGAGGCCAACGGTTTTACCTATTTTGCCGGGGGGAACCTGTACTTTGACGTGGGTAAATTCCCCGCCTACGGGGACCTGGCCCTGCTCCGGCAGGACGACCTAAAGGCCGGCGCCCGGGTGAAGGCGGACCCGAACAAGCGGAACCATCAGGATTTTGTGCTGTGGTTTACGAAGAGTAAATTTGAAAACCAGGCCCTGCTCTGGGACAGTCCCTGGGGCCGGGGGTATCCGGGCTGGCATATCGAGTGTTCCGCCATGAGCATTAAGTACCTGGGGGAGCAATTTGATATTCACGCCGGGGGTATTGATCACGTATCCATCCACCATACCAACGAAATTGCCCAGAGTGAGGCCGCCACGGGGAAACATCCCTGGGTTAAATACTGGGTTCATAACGATTTTTTGGTCCTGGACCGGGGAAAAATGTCCAAGTCCTCCGGCAGTTTTCTTACCCTGCAGAGCCTTATAGACTCAGGTTACGATCCGCTGGACTACCGCTACTTCCTCCTGGGCGGCCATTACCGCAGCCAGCTGCAGTTTTCCTGGGAAAGCCTTGAGACCGCAAAAAACGCCCGCCGTTCCCTGACGGAGCGTATCCGGGCGCTGAGCCTTAAAGCGGGGGCGGCAGGCCTGTCCGGCAGGACCCTTTCGGATAAGGCTGCCGGCTATCTTGCGGCCTTTGACAAGGCCCTTGGGGATGATCTTTCCGGCCCCCGGTCACTGGCGGAACTATGGGGCCTTATCCGGGACCCTGATATTGATGCGGGAGAAGCCCTGTCCTGCGCGCTGGACATGGACCGGGTGCTGGGATTGAGGCTGGCCGGTGCCGCCCGCGACACGGGGCAGGGGGAAGATCCCGGGCTGGAACAGGAAATTGAAACGCTGATAGCCGAAAGGACGGCGGCAAAAAAGATAAAGGACTATGCGAAAGCGGATAGTATACGGACGGGTCTTAAAGAACGGGGAATCCTGTTGGAGGACGGCCCGGGGGGAACGGTGTGGCGCAGAATCCCCGGCTGGACCCGGGTCTAGTTCGTTCCGGGTTGTAACAAACCAGGGAAACAGGTTGTTTTCAATATGGATAAAAAAGCTCCCGGATCAGATTTCCGCAAGCTCTATGACACGGTATTTCCCATTTTGTTCCGTGTCGCCTATCGTATTGCCGCCAGTGAAGAGGCGGCGGAGGATCTGTGCCAGGAGGCGTTTTTTCGTCTCTATGAAAAAAACATGGTATTTCCCAATCCGGAAGAAGCCAAATACTGGCTTATCCGGGTAGTTAAAAATGCGTCGTTAAATTACGCGAAACGTAAAGAACGGGAACGGAAGGCGTATCAGCGGGTATTCCGTGAGGATGTCCGGGAAATTGAAAACGGAGAGGGGCTTCTTCTTAAAAAAGAGACCCGGCAGGAGGTTCAGGAAGCTATGAAAAAGCTGCCGGAGAACCTCCGGATGGTATTGATTTTAAAAGAGTATGGCGAGATGAATTATAAGGATATTGGCCGTACCCTGGGAATAAGCGAAGGAAATGTCAAGGTCCGGGTTTTTAGGGCCCGGGAACGGCTTTCCGCTATTCTGGAAACGGTAGAACAGCACCGGCGTGCTGAAAAACGTCCAGGGAAGGATGGTTAGCATGTGCCCTGATCGTCAAATTCTTTCACTGTATCTGGATGAGGAATTGCCCTCACCCTGGAAAGAAAAGATGGAGGCCCACGTGGACTCATGTCCCGCCTGCCGGAGTTTTATCGAATCCTGGAAACGGATTTCCGGGGAGCTGTGTGTTGAAGACGACCCGCTCCGGGCGGAGCGGGTATGGGAGCGCATCGCCGGCCGTATTGCCGCCGCGGAGGCGGCCCCGGAAAACACGACGCCGGCCTTGTCCGGGTTGTCCGGTCTGTGGCGCCGCCGCGTAACCCTGCCCTTCCCCGCCGCCGCGGCGCTGGGGGCTACGGCGGCGGCTCTGGTGCTGCTCCTCGGCTCTATCTGGCTGAGATCTTTTACGAGGGTGGTCCCGGTCTCCGATTCGCCGCTGGCCGCCCTGGAAGCGGCGGAAATCGATATGGAATTGAGTGATATCCGTCCTGCCGGTGATGTATCGGGGCTGTTCCAATATTTGGGGGACACGGATTCAAACGATACGGTTATTATCCGCCTGCCGGAAAGCCGGAGTTTCCAAAGGGCCGGCGAACCGAAGATTATCAGGGCTGCGGATTATACTCCGGTAAGGTTCCAGAAATGAGCTGTTCTTTGCGCCCCCGCCGCGGTTTTTTAAGGGGTATTTTATTTTTTGCGGCCTTGGGCGCCGGTTTTGGACAGGAACCTTCGCTGGAGGATCTGCTTCCGGGGCTTAGGGAACGGGCGGTTATCCTGGAGATTATTTCCCGGGTGGTAGACCGGAACCAGCAGGTAGTCTGGAATTCGGTCAATTCCAAGGTAACTCTTCCGGGAAAACCTGTAAGGATAAGCGTGGTGGGGACCAATGTGGCTATGGCCCTCCAGTTTACGTTCTTTTTCAGGCCGGGATACAACAGTGTTCTGGTAGCCCAGGGGCAAATCTGGGTAGATGTGCCCGATGAAGGTATCCGCTATCAAACTATGCTGCAAACCATACCTATGGGAATTGGGGAGCCCATATTCTTTTTCCCGCTGGGTTCCCCCAACTCCCCGGAAGAAACACGGATAGAACTACAGTTGGAGATCCGGCCTTACGGGGAGCGCATGGAAGTCCCGCCCCGGGAACGGCGGGATCCCCCCGGAATCTTCCCGGAGGCGGAAAAAACGGAAAACAGGACGGAGGAAGCCGGATAGGCCGATGAAGGGGCGTCTCCGTGGATTTAAGTACTACCTGCCTCGTCTGAAAAAGCGGATTTCCCTTTTCCTGCTTTTGCTGCCGGCAATATTGCTTTCCTGCGAAAAAAAAATTCCCGTTATCCACAGCCTTGATCCTTCCATCGGGATGCTGGGGGAACAGCTTAACATTCTGGGTGAATGCTTTGGGGATGAACGGGGGGAATCCTACGTCAGCATCGCCGGAATTGCCCCTACCGGATCTTCCTATGTCCGCTGGGAGGACACGCGGATCACCCTGCGCCTTCCCGAATTCGGCGATTCCGGCCTGGTCCGGGTTCATGTCGGGGATAAGAGGAGCAACGCCCTGCTCTTTTCCAACCGGATAACCATGCCGGCCCCGGTAGAGGGGGAAGATTTCGGCATCGGCCCCCAGATTGGCGCCGTTGAGCCCGGTTCCGCCCCGATAGGGGCCCTGGTGTCCATTACCGGGAGCGGATTCGGCAGTTCCCGGGAACAAAGCGGCGTTTTTTTCTCATGGGACGCGGAGGCTGTTCCGGGGACGCCGGCGGATAACCGGAGTCCCGGCTTTATCGGGGCTTTTGAGGGGGATCATGGCTATGATCTCTGGACCGACCGGGAAATCCGGGTCCGGGTCCCCGACGGGGCGGTAAGCGGGAATGTGGAGATCAGGACTCCCCGGGGTGTTTCCCGGCCTGTCTTTTTTGAGGTTTCCGGTAAGCCCGGGACCAAGACGTTCCGGAACAAGCGGAGTTACACCTTTAGCTATCCGGTGCAGATTCGGATACAGGACGCATCCGGCCCCAATACCCTGTACCTTTGGGTACCCCGGCCGGCGGTCTCTGCGTCCCAGCGGAATCCCGAACTGCTTTCCCGCGGCATAGAGAGTTTTGTGGAAGACTACCGGGGAACCAACTTGTTCCGGCTTGAGGATCTTGCCGCCGGTTCTACGGTGTCCCTTGATCAGGTCTGGCTGGTAGAGGTATACGCCCAGGAAACCAACCTGCGATACCAGCAGATTAGGCAGGATACCTCCTCCCCGATCTACGCCGCCAATACCCAGGCCACCGCTCTGATTCCCGCGGATGACGGGCGGATCACCGCGCTGGGGGGGCAAATATACGGACGGGAGCGGAACCCCTATCTGAAGGCCCGGCAAATTTATGAATGGCTGGTCAACGGGGGGAACATTTCCGGCGGCAGGGCGGAGGCCGGCGGGGTTCTGGAGGCGCTGGAACAGGGACGCTTTGATTCCTACACCGCGTCGCTGCTTTTTTGCGCCCTGGCCCGCTCGGGGGGCGTCCCCGCCCTTCCGGTTTCCGGGGTTCTGATCGGCCGGGGGCAGACCGCAAAGCACTACTGGGCGGAATTCTGGATCGACGGATTCGGCTGGGTTCCCCTGGACCCGGCCCTGGGAGCCGGGGCTGCGCCCGGGGACTTTGAACTGAGGGAAGACGCAAAATCCTGGTATTTCGGCAATCTTGACAACCAGCGGATTGCCTTTTCCCGGGGGCAAAACCCTCTGTCCCCCATGGATCCCCGGGGCAGGACCGTGGTCCGGGACCGGGAACTGCAAAATCTGTGGGAAGAGGCGGTGGGAGGATTGAGATCCTATTCGTCCCTGTGGGGGGATGTAACAATCACCGGCGTGTATGCCCGGTAAAGGCCGGCAGGAGGAACCATGTTGACGGTTATTTCTTTGGGGGGGTCTATTGTGGCCCCCGATGGGGTGGACGAGGACTATCTGCGGGAGCTATTGGCCCTGGTGAACCGTTTGCTATCGGAAGATGATGAACGGCGTTTTATCTTTGTAGTGGGCGGCGGCGGCCCGGCCCGTGCCTGGCAGAGGGCCTACCGGAATTTAGCGCGGGATTTTTCCAACGACGAGGCGGACTGGATCGGCGTCATGGCGACCAGGCTCAACGCCCGGCTTATCAAGGCCCTGATGGCCGGCTGGTGCCCCGACGAGGTAGTTACCGATCCTTCCCGGGCAGATTCGTTTAGCGGCCGGGTTCTGGTGGCCGCCGGCTGGAAGCCCGGATTTTCCTCGGACTATGACGCGGTGGTTCTGGCGGAACGGTTCAACGCCCCTGTGGTAATCAACCTTTCCAATATCGAACAGGTCTACACCGCGGACCCCCGCACGGATCCCGCGGCAAAGCCCATTGATGCCGTAGGCTGGCCGGATTTTATCCGAATGGTGGGGGACGAGTGGACGCCGGGGAAAAATGTCCCCTTTGACCCGGTGGCAAGCCGCCGTGCCGCCGGACTGGGCCTAAAAGTACTCTGCGCAGCAGGAAAAAACCTTGCCAACCTGGAAAAGATACTCCGGGGCGGGGATTTTTTGGGGACCACCATCGGCTAGTAGGCTGATTGGGCTAAATCAACGGATAAGGAAAAAGACAAAGAAAGAAGAACAATACCGCGAAGGCGCACAAAGGATCACGAAGGGCCGCTGCTTTTCCCTTTCTTCGTGTACCTTAGAGCGCCTTTGTGGTAAATTTCTTATACATGCTTTTTATGAGGAGAAAAATTATGGATATTTCCGTACTGCAAAAACTACGTTACGGCTACCGCCCCAAACTGCCCGCCAGCCTTTCCCAAAGCATTACCGGCATCGGGCTGGAATACGGAGAAGCGGCCGAGTCGGTTTCGGATCAGGGGGCCCTGCGGGAGCTTTTTAAGTACAGCTACGGCAAACCTGTGGTTACCTTTACCCGGGGCGGGAATGCGGGGATGGGCCGTAACCTGAAGGTAGGGGTTATCCTTTCCGGCGGCCAGGCCCCCGGGGGCCACAACGTTATTGCCGGTCTTTTTGACGGCCTGAAAAAGGGGAATCCCGAATCCGTCCTTTACGGCTTTTTGGGCGGCCCTTCGGGGCTTATCGGCAATAAAACGGTGGAGATTACCGCCCCCCTGATGGACCGGTACCGCAACACCGGCGGTTTCGACATGATCGGTTCGGGGAGAACCAAGATCGAAAGCCCGGAACAGTTCGCTGCGTCTTTGGAAACCGCGAAAAAACTGGGCCTTTCCGCCGTTGTGATCATCGGCGGGGACGATTCCAACACCAACGCCGCGCTGCTGGCGGAATATTTTCTGGCCCAGGGATCGCCGGTACAGGTGATCGGCTGCCCCAAAACCATCGACGGGGACCTGAAAAATGAGTTTATCGAAACTTCCTTTGGTTTTGATACGGCGGTAAAAACTTACAGCGAACTTATTGGCAATATCGAGCGGGACGCCAACTCCGCAAAAAAATACTGGCATTTTATCAAGCTTATGGGCCGCTCGGCCAGCCATATTGCCCTGGAATGCGCCTTGCAGACCCGGCCCAATATCTGCCTTATCTCCGAAGAGGTGGCGGCGAAGAAACTTTCCTTAAAGCAGATCGTTGACGGCCTCTGCGATTCCATTGCCGGGCGGGCGGCCGGGGGGGAGAACTTCGGGGTGGCGCTGATTCCCGAGGGTCTGGTGGAATTTATTCCCGAGATGAAGGTCCTTATCGGGGAACTGAACGATATTATGGCCGCCGGGGGGGAAGAATTCGCCCAGGTGGAACGGCAACCGTTCCGGGAGATTCTGGCCTGGCTTGCCCGTAAACTCTCCGGCCCCTCAGAATCGCTGTTTTTGAATCTTCCCGAAGAAATTGCCAAACAGCTTCTGGCGGACCGGGACCCCCACGGGAACGTGCAGGTCTCCCGGATCGAAACGGA
>JAIRXT010000097.1 GCA_031268125.1 Treponema sp.
CTGTTTAATAGAAAATCACTGGCCCCACAAAACTAATAATGGGGCCGAGGGGCCGTCCCATATAAAGGGGGAGGACCCAGGCGCCAAGACCGGAGGATGAAAAACCCGCGCCTTTAGAAGAAATGGACCAAATTATAAAAAAAATAAAGCCAGAAAAGGAAAAATGTGAGGTTAGATAATCGTAATCAGCATAATAGAGCCGTGAGCCGTGAGCCGTGAGCCGTGAGCCGTGAGCCGTGAGCCGTGAGCACGGCTACAGTGGTTTTTGCGCTATCAGGCAGGCGGCCGCCTTGTGGCTGGCTTTCCCGAACGCACATACCATACATGAACTAATAATAGCGGATTTTTAACATTCCTGTCAATCAAAACTACAAAAATTTCATAAAAAGACATAAACAGTGGGAAACGTAAGGCAGTGTTCAGGCCCCGGAAAAATAAGGAGAATCTGCCTTAGCGCGCCTTTGGGGTAAATGTTTTTACCTTTGCAACAGGCTGCTGATATGATGTGGTTTTTTGTGCCTGCCTGTTCCTACCTATTTACCCGGACACTATTCAAACTGTGGTAGGTGCCACATGCCTTGAACTTGACCCAACCCTATCGTGAGATGCAAGGGCGGGGAGCGCCGGCAGGAAAATATTTGGAATTCTCCGCCGCCGGCATGTTGCCGCCGTATCGGAGGCTTTGACGCATCAGCGTCAAAGCCTTTCGAGTGTGCCCGGCGCTCCCCGCCCTTGATGGATCAAACGGTAGAGAAGGTCAAGTTTAGGGTAGGTATCGCATCAAACCGGGACCCACAGTTTGAATTGTGTCCGACTACTATGAGGCGTCGATTCCAAAGAGTCGTTTGAAAAGTCCGGCAATCCACCGGAAAAAACGGATGAGAAAACCGGGATTCCGCAGATGGTAGATCCGCCGGGAGGCTTCGGCGGCTTCTTCGGAATTAAAATCCTGCCGCTGCAGGTTCTCTTCCACCTCATATTCCAACGGGGAAAGCCCCGCTGGAATATCGGCAACCACCGCGTTGATCGTCCGCCAGCCCAGGGACTTGGCCGCTTCCAACCGCCGGCCGCCGGCAATAAGGATGTTCTTTTTGCTTATCACGACAGGACTTATCTGGCCGAATTTTTTAAGGCTCTCCGCCAGGGCTTCGATGTTTCCCATATCCTGACGAATCCGTTTTTTAACGATAATATCCTCAATAGGAACCTGCATATCCCCTCACTCAAATAACGGATTAAAAAATTCGGCTTCATCATCATATCCGCCGGGTATACTGTCCGTCCATGAAGGGTTTTCAACTATACCCGCTTCTTCTGTTCTGCCGGAACCGGCGGCCAATTCGTCCGGAACCGGAACCGGTCCCGAAACGGGACCGGGAACCGGAATGGTTACGGTTTCATTCCGGCGCGGAGGATAGGGGTCATCCCCGTCAAGCAGGCGGTTTCCTGTTCCGGAAAAGCTCGGGTACGCCGGGGTACGCGGCTGCTGGGTCCTGGTTCCGGAATATCCGGAGGTCGTTACGGGCCGTTCCGGGACAAGATTGGAGGGCAGGACCGGCAGACTCAGGGAGTCCAGCAGGGCATCGTTATCAAAAAACGGGGTAACGGATCGCATGGAACCCAGGTGTGAACTGACAGGGGTGCCGTGGATGGTGCAGTACTCCGAAGGCTGAGTCCCCTCCAGGAAAGGCAAGGTTACCTCCCCCGCGTTACAGGCGGCGGTTTTCAGGAGCCCCGATTTAGCGCAGACCGTTACATCAATTATCCCGGTGGCGGGCCGGGCGAATTCCCTGTAGGGCAGGCCCTGGTGAATCTCCCGCATATAATCAGCCCATACGGGGCCCGCCAGGGTCGATCCGGTAAGGTTTACCCCCAGGGAGTTCCCCGGCTTATCAAAGCCGAACCAAATGGCCGTGGTGTAGTAGGGAGAAAAACCCACCGTCCAGGCATCGGACCAATTTTGGGGGGTTCCGGTCTTGCCCGCCATGGGCATGCGGAAGCTTTTACCCTCCGCGTCTTTGAAGGTGAATTTAGCCCCCCAGGAAGAGGGATTGTAGAGGGTCCCTATTTCCACGGTTTTCTTGAGCATGCTGGTCATTACATAGGCGTTCTGGGGGCTTATCACCTGGATCTCATCCCCCAGGCGGCGCTGCTGCAGCCTGAGTTCCCGTTCCGGATCCAGAACCACCCGGCCGCTCCGGTCTTCCACGGAACGTATGGCAATGGGGGTAACGGAACGGCCCTGGTTGGCGAAAACGGCAAAAGCCCGGGCCATCCGCAGGGGGGAGGCGGAGATGATACCCAGCCCCAGGGGGTAAACCCGGGGAAAGGTCCGGCGAATCTCGTCGGGATCGGTAATATCCAACAGCGCCGCCGCCCGGTTGATGGCGGAATCGAAACCGATGCCGTCCAAAACTCTCAGGGAGGGGACATTCATGGACTGTGCCAGGGCCTCGTAGAGGAGCACCGATCCCTTCCACTCGCCCCGGAAATTCAGGGGGATATAGGGGGTCCCGTCCTCATTATGGAACACGATGGGTACATCATGGATTAGGGAGGTAGGGTTGAATTTGCGGGAATCAATGGCCGCCGAATAGTACAGGGGCTTAAAAGAGGAGCCGGGCTGAATATTTCCCTGGGTGGCCCGGATAAGCTGGTTGGACTCGTCGTATTTGGAGCCCCCGATAATGGCGGTAATATAACCGGTTTCATTTTCAATCGAAATAAGGGCGCCTTCCACCAGATTTTGCTCCGTGGTGAGCTTTAGATCCCCAAAACCGGAGTTGGTAAGCACCTTCAGGTCCTGAATGCCGAAGACCAGGGCCACCATATCCACAACAGGGTTTACTACCTTGGTATAGCGGCTCAGGGCCTTTTCTTTCTGCTGGGATTCACTGAGGGAATAAATAGCGTCCAGGTCGAAATACAGAGAAAGAAGATCGATAACCGGCGTGTAGGTGTTGATAGCCTGAAGATTGTTACTGGTATTGGACCGCAGATACTCCCGGTTGGCTTTTTCCAGCCCCTGCTGCATATACCGGGCCGCCGCCTCCTGGTGCTTCAAATTCAAGGTTGTGCGGACCGTGTATCCGTCCCGGTAGTAATCCCTGGTCCCGTACATCATACCGTCCAGTTCCCGGCGCACGTACTCGCTGAACCAGGGGGCGGCGTCTTCCCGGTTGTAATAGGCCCCGATTGAAGCCCTGGTGTAATCGTAATTATCCCAATAATCGTTAAAGGAAGCGTCCGCCTCCTCCCGGGTGGCATAACCCAGTTCGATCATCTTGGTAAGGACCGATTGCTGACGATCCATAGCCTCGTTGGGGTTGTTAAGGGGGTTGTACCGGGAGGGGTTTGACAGTTGAACCACCAGAATGGCCGCCTCCGCCAGGCTAATCTCCCGGGCACTATGTCCAAAAAAATACTGGCTTGCCGCCTCCACCCCGTAGGTACCGGGCCCCATGATCATGTAATTCAGGTATATTTCAAGGATTTCATTCTTGGTATAGCGCCGTTCCATCTGGAAAGCCCACCAGAGTTCCCGAATCTTCCGGGAAATGGTTATTTCGGTCCGGTCGGTATACAGGGTTCCAGCTACCTGCTGGGTGATGGTCGAACCGCCGCCCCAGTTTTTGCCAAGCAGCCGCCCCGCCGCCGCCCGGGCAATACCGCGGATGCTGAAACCCCGGTGGCTGTAGAAATCCGGGTCTTCCCGGGCCAGCACCGCGTAAATAAGATGCCGGGGGAGTTCGCTTAGGGAAACCAGTTCCCGTTTCTCGTCCGCGGCAAATTCGGTAATCACCATTCCGTTTATATCCAGAATTTTGGTGGGTAAGGCCGGGTAAAATTCCTGGAAATTTTCCAGATTCATAATATTGGTAGTCTCCGCCAGCGAGAGACCCAGGCCGGTCCCAATGATCACGGCAAGAAGGATTGTTAAAACTGCAAAAACCCGGATCAAAATAGTGGAAAAAACAGAAACCCTGCCCATGTTTTGAGTCTACGGGGGGAGAGTCAATTTGTCAATTGCTGAATCCTTACAAAAAAGGCAGCCCGGGAAGCCGGGAATTTGCAAAAATTCGTCAGGGGGCGGCCAGAAATAGTTGACCTAACGCCAAATTTAGGGTATATCTTTTTACATCAGGAAGGGAGCGTTATCGCATAACGAAATATTGTGTTTCCCGGCGGCGTAGCTCAGTTGGCAGAGCATACGGCTCATATCCGTAGTGTCATAGGTTCAATCCCTATCGCCGCTAAAAGTTGTAGTAATCCGCAGACCGGGTACAAGGGGATGCTATGCCGGATGATTTCGATTTGGATAGGTTCATCAGAAAAGTTCCAGATTTCCCCCAAAAGGGGATTCTTTTTTATGACATTACCAGTGTATTAGGGCGGCCGGAGGCTTTCCGGTACTGCGTCGGTGCAATGGCGGACCGGTACCGGGACCGGGGTATCGACGCGGTGGCGGCCATTGAAGCCCGGGGGTTCCTTTTCGCCGCCCCTTTTGCCGAACGCCTGGGGATTCCGCTGATTCTTATTCGCAAAAAAGGCAAGCTCCCCGGTACTACCCTGTCTAAGAAGTACCAGCTTGAGTACGGTATGGCGGAAGTTGAGGTTCATACGGCGGATGTGAAGCCCGGGGCGCGGGTCCTGCTTACCGACGACCTGGTCGCTACCGGCGGTACCCTGCGGGCCGCCCGGGAACTTCTTGTCGAATGCGGCGCTTCGATTCCGGAGATATTCGGTGTTATCGGGCTTCCATTCCTGGGTTACGAGGCTGTCCTTGCCCCCACCCCCGTTCATACCCTGATCCAGTACCACAGCGAATGAAAGGTTGCACAGTACTTGAGGCCCTTGCGCCGGGGGGAACCGGCCGCTATACTCAATAACATAATAACAGCCCAACGGCAGACTGGAGGATTCCCATGAAAAAGCTTTTTTTTGTCCTTATCGCTGTTGCCGTCTTCCAGGCAGCGCCCCTTTTTGCACAGAACATACCGGAAGACAAACGTTCGGAGTATTTTTATTACAGCGTTCCGATAGAGCGGATATACCCGTACCGTAAGGGCTACGTAATCAAATACCGGAAAGGGACTACCCAAATGGGTACCGCGTATCTTCCGCGGGAATGGTTCGATGAAGCCGGCGGCAAGGGGGAACTTATTAACTTAGGCCCCGGCTCTACCTGGCCCTATCTTTCGGTTTATTACCGCTCCGGCGAATTCAGCCATGTGCGGCTCTATGTACGCTCAAGCCGGAGTCATGCAAGCTGGGGGAATATCCCTTCGGGTGTGAACCTTGACGAACATTTTGACAATACCGGCGAAGATTTCCGGCTTGAATTCTAGCCCGGCCCGGCCTGCGGGACGGCTCTGTTAAGGTGCCGAAACCCGTGCCGGTTCCCCCGGAACTGCTTGATTTTATCAGGACCGGCAGTAAATTCCTCATTACCGGTCATAAGGAACCGGACGGGGATTGTACCGGCAGTTCCCTGGCCCTCTGTTCCGTATTGCGGCGTCTGGGGAAAGAGGCGGTTCCCTGTTCCGCCGGCCCTTTCAAACGGACCGAAATTAAACCCTACGAAAGCCTTTTTACCAGTTCCCCGGACGATGCGGAACGCCGGAACGCCCGGGTCATCATTGTCGATTGTTCCTCCCCCGATCGTACCGGGGACCTTAGCGCCCGTATCAAGGATCTTCCCTTGGCCCTTATCGATCATCACAGCGCCGGGGTGCGTCCCGGAGAAGGGACGGTCCTTTTCCTTGATCCCGGCGCCCCCTCGGTTACGTTTATGATTCTGGCCCTGATTGAAGCCCTGGGCCTCAATCCCACTCAGGAGGAAGCGGAATACCTCTTCTTCGGCCTTTGTACCGATACGGGTTTCTTCCGGTATGTTGACGAGGACGGGGCGGAGGTCTTTTCCTATGCCGGCAGGATGGCCCGGGCCGGGGCAAGCCCGAAAAAAACCTTTAATGCCATTAACGGGGGCAAGAGTTTTAATTCCCGGATTCTCCTGGGAATTCAACTGTCCCGGGCGGAAGAGTTCTTTGGAGGAAGGCTTATCTATACCAGCGAGGAGTACGAAGAAACCCAGCGCTTTGGTCTGGAAGGCCGGGATTCCGACAGCCTCTACCAGACGCTCCTTTCCGTAGCCGGGGTGGAGGCAATCGTGGTGATCCGCCAGGAAACGCCGGAAAAATGTACCGTGGGTCTCCGTTCCAGGGACCGGGTAGACGTGGCGGCCGTTGCCGGGGATTTCGGCGGCGGCGGCCATAAAAACGCCGCAGGTTTTGCCGTTCCGGCGCGGATCGCGGAACTTAAACCAAAGGTTCTCTCCCGCTTTGAACGGGTCTTTGGCCCCGGTATTCAGAAATAAGACGCCCCCGCGCTCCGCGATACGCTTGAAGCACTAAACTTGACCCATGCCGCGTACTCGGTCCCGGGACCGGAGGAACGCTGCGGATCAAATTTAGCGCAAGCAGCGGGGCATTTTTGTTCGAATGAACCGTAAAATATTACATTTGTCATTTTTTCTCATGCAAAACCGTACTTTCGCCCCACTAATCTGATATCGAGAAGATGAGGAGCAAAAGTATGCAGGATCTTAGTAGTCTTGATGCGTTGTATCAGAAGCATCTGGACGGCGGTTTGGACCGGCGGGAATTTGAGGGGAAAATGTTCGGCATCATCCTGGAAAATGCCCGGCATTACCGCTGGTTTGACGGTAATGAAGAAGAGAGCGTTGATTATCTTTGCTGGATCTACCCCCGGCTTAGCAGAGCTGTCGGCCATTTCAAGAACAGCGGGGCGGCTTTTTCTACCTATATCGGGGCGCTTCTCCGTTATTCCATGCGGGAATATAAATCCGGCCAGATGGATCACCACATCACCGAATATGCCGCATGGGCCACTCGGGCGGTGGACATGGAGGCCCGCAGTCCGGAACCCTGTTACCCGGAACCGGAGGAAGAAAAAAGCAAATTTTTGCAAACAGCTCTTCAAACCCGTCTTAAATCCCGGCAGATTCTGCTGCTTATCCTAAAATCATATTACTATCTTTCGGAGGATTTTATTGACAGGATTGCCCCCTACACGGGAGTAGATGCGGAAAAATTGAAACAGATGGTGGAAAAACTGCGCTTCAACCGGAACCGGAAAGAGGAAGAATTCCACCTGCTCCAGGAACGGATAGCAACCCAGTTCTACCGCTGTATTATCTGGGAAAAACGGCTCAAGATTTTGATGCCGGACAGCACCCGGTACAAAGTGATTCAGGCCCAGCTGGAACGGTCCCGGAAACGTCTTGCGGGAATGCGCCGGCGCTTTGCCAAACTCAGGCTGGACGCTACCCACCGGCAGATTGCGGAAGTAACGGGTATTTCGACGGGTACCATATCATCCAGCCTTTCCACCCTGCGATCCCGGAGGGAACAGGATAACCAGGGACGCCCCCAGCACGGGCGGAAAGAATCCGGCGGGAAATCCCTGCTCGTCCGGAGGAAGGGGGGAGATCCCGGCAAGAGGGAGGAGGAAAACCAGCATGATTAGGCTAAAAGACTGGATAAGCAAAGACAAAAACAGAAGAATGTATACTTGAAAAACCCTTGGCATAAGGTAATTCACGATGAGGACTTTTACGTCTCTTTCCGGATTTGGAATTTTGAATTCGAAATTGCTGTGGCGGGGGATTCCAGGTAGCTGCGCAGCTTGGATAGAACCTCTCCAAAGTCCAGAGGTTTTCCTACATGGCCGTTCATCCCCGCTTCCAGGCATTTATCAATATCCTCCTGAAACACAT
>JAIRXT010000135.1 GCA_031268125.1 Treponema sp.
CAGCGGAATGCGGACCTTATCAAAACCTACATTGACGGAATCTACAACACCATTCTTATCAAGGACATTGCCAGAAGGGAGAACATAAGCGATATAACCCTGCTGGAAAACATCGTAAAGTTTCTGTGCAGCGCCGTAGGCAGCCCTGTTTCGGTAAAGAAGATAAGCGACACCATCAATTCTTCGGGAAGAAAAGTATCGGTCAACACCGTGGAATCCTATGTCCGCGCCCTTGTCAGAAGTTATATCTTTTATCCCGTCCATCGTTTTGACATAAAGGGGAAACAGTACCTTAAAACCCTGGGCAAATATTATATTGTCGATACCGGCATCAGAAACAACCTGCTTTTTTCCGCCTCGCCGGATACGGGCCACCTGCTGGAAAATATCCTCTACCTGGAACTGCTCCGCCGGGGCCGTGCCGTGTATACCGGCAAAATTGATGAAAAAGAGGTTGATTTTGTGGCCTCAGGCCCGGACGGAACCGCCTATTATCAGGCTGCCGCCTCGGTCCTGGACGAACATACCCTGCAGCGGGAGCTGGAAGCCCTGCGGCGGATAAAGGACAATCACCCCAAGTACCTCCTTACCCTGGACGATCAGCTTTCCCCGGCAAACCACGAAGGCATCCGGCAGATGAATCTTATCGACTGGCTCCTGGCTCCGCATCAGGATCCTGCGGTTCTGACCGGGCTGCCCGCTCTAAAGGAATAACAAATGGAAAATATATTGATACGGTACGGAGAAATAACCGATTATTATTTTGTAAAAGAACATGAGCAGCATATCGCAGACGAAATATTAAGAAAAAAAATAGAAAACAAAGAAGTATATGTTGTTCAAGAATACAATTATCTTATCGGGTGGCTCCGGTATAATTTATTTTGGGATAATGTGCCGTTTATGAATAAGATATATATACTTGAAACCCATAGAAACAGGGGAGTAGGAAAAAGGCTGGTAAAATATTGGGAAGGAAGCATGAAACGCAAAGGATATAAACATGTATTAACATCAACCCAGTCGGATGAAGGAGCGCAGCATTTTTATAGAAAAATAGGATACACGGAAATTGGAGGGATAAAATATTTAGAAGATCCCTTTGAAATAATATTTTTTAAGAAAATAGAGTAACCCGTACCCAGACACCGGTGTCCGGGTACAGGGCAATATTTTCCTTATCCCGCCCTTGCCTTACGTCCTTACCTGAACCCTTCCTGCAGTTCACCGTCCCGCTCAATCACCGTCTCCCTGCCGTCCCCGTCAACGGCGGTGATCGTGGGGTTCTTTACCAGGCCGTCCAGGTGGATCAGCGCCGGGGCGTCGTGGTCGTAGTTCAGGCCCACGGCAAAGTGGCAGGTGTGGAAGGCCTTTTCATCCTCCAGCATGCTGCCGGTAATACGGGCAGCAGGGTTCAGGCCGATGCCTATCTCCCCGATATTCCGGGCGTTCCTGGCGTAGACCTCCCCCTGGCCCGCGGGCAGTTTCCCCGCCTTTTCCATGTCCCGGGCGTTCCGTTCCGCAGTTTCTACCGTATGCCGCAGGGCCCCGGCCTCTTCCCCGCCGCTTATCTCCCGGACAAAGCCGTTTTCCAGGGCGCAGCGGATAGGCTCCTTGATGACGATGTCCCCCTTGTACAGGCTGATGCTCCCGTCAAAAACAATAATTCCCCGGGCGGTCCCGTTCTCCGGGCTCACAAAGGTTTCCCCCGCCGGCAGGTTCCCCCCGGTTCCTCCCCGGGAAAAATCCCCGTCATCGGAAAAGGCACGGCGGCCCCGCAGACCGAAACAGGCGTCCGTCCCGCCGGGGGCGCTGACCCGCAGCGATACCGCCCGGTCCAGCACCGCCTTAATTCCCGCACAGCGGCGTTTCAGTTCGTCATAATCAATAGGTACTGTGCGGACAAACGAATCGATATTGGTAGAAGGGGACCAGAAGGCCCGGCACGTTTTTTCCCCGTACATTTGCAGGTGGAAGATGTGATCGTACTCCTTGCCTTCGTACATATAGGGCCTGGCAATAGCCGCTTCGTCTTTACCCAGCTTTTCCGCGCTCAGGGAAATAAAAACTTCCGGCTTGGCCTCAAAGGCGGCCAGTACCGTCTTTTCCGCGCAATCCAACTGGCTCTTGACCGGCTGGTACAACAGCGTGGGCCGCCCTCCCGCTTCCAGGGCCGCGTCATAAACAGCCTGGGAAATTACCGATACTTCGTGATCAGGATTACTCACGATAAATACCTGCTCCCCCGGCTTCACCTTCAGGGACACCTGAACGGCAATCTCCGCCGCCCGTTTAAGTTTGTCGTTGGTTACTGTCATGGGAAAAGTATAACAGAAAAACAGAAAATGAATGAGTCGGAGTTATAAAATAGTTAAAGACGGCTGTTCCAAAACTTGTTTTGGAACAGCCTCAAGTAAAATTACCGCATTGTTATTTGGGTTTTTTCTTCCCCGGCTTAATTGCGGCTAAATCTTTTACGGCCCTTACCAGCTCCGCGTCGGCCCCAATCTTCGCCATAGACGCAGGGAGCCTGTAGGTCCAGTCAAATTCGTTATAGGTGCCGGGCACGTTAATCCGTTCACTGGCCGGATCCGGGGCATACCACTGGGGGGAAAGGTGGAGCAGGTCTTGTATCTGAAACACCCGGAACCGGGACGCCGCTGATGCAATTTTCTGTAAAATGACCTTCGCCGCGCCGGGGTTATACACCTTGGGCAGGGAGGGGACTCCGATAAAATCGCAGAAAAGAGGTTGATCCGCCTCGTTGTCCCACCAGTCCCGGACGGTGGAACTGTCGTGGACAGCCGGGGTACAGACCGAAAGTTCAGGGTAATCTTCAAAAGGAATATACGGCTCTCCCTCTTGGACCCATTCCCGGTGCCAGCGGAGTACCCGGAGGCCCATGATTTTAAGACCGGTAAGAACCTTGGGTACACAGGCCGGTACTGCCCCCAGGTCCTCCGCGCAGGGCAGCATGGAAGATGCGGCGGATAACATCGAAAGCAGCTTTTTCCCTTCTTCTTCCCAGATTTTTTCAGAATCGAGACGCCGTTTTTCCAGCAGGGCCTCCAGATTATCCCGCTCTTCCGCAGAAAGGGAAGCGTAGGCCCGGCTTTCCCGGTAGAACCACGTTGGGAAATACTGCCCTTTGTTATACTCGTAGAAGAGCCGGTTGTGCCAAGCCTTGTAAAGGTACTTTTGCGCCGCCTGGTGTAAATTTAAGTTGTCGATGTCCCTTTCGCCCCTGATATGTTCCTGGAAAAGCCAGAGTTCCTCCGATCCTACCCGGCTTAAGGCCCGGGAGAAGATCCGTTCTGTTTCCAGGGCAAGGGCGCCGGAATCCATGTTTTCCCAATCGTTCAGCATCTCCCGCATACTGTCCCAGACTTCTTCGGTGGGGATGTGGGGCTGGGAGACCCAGCGAATCCGTCCCGCATCAAAACCCAGCTCCTGCAAATCCTTGCCGGTTACCGGGATATAGGGGACGTACCGGCCCAAAATGGAAGTATTATCCTGTCTGCCGCTCGACCAGATACGGAAAAAGCCCAATACATGATCAATGCGGTAAGCGCTGTAGTATTTTTCCGCTACTTTTAGACGCAGACGCCACCAGGCATAGTTATTTTTTGATTGGGCCTGCCAGTTGTGAAGCGGGAAACCCCAGTTCTGCCCGTCGGGGCCGTACATGTCCGGGGGCGCTCCCGCGGAAAGATCCGTATGAAAATACTCCGGATGGGCCCAGACATCGCAGGAGTCCTCGTTCATCAGGATGGGAATATCGCCTTCCAGAATCAGTCCTGCGGCGCTTACGGCCTTGGCGGCGGCGCTGAACTGACGGTCCAATGCCTCCTGTACCCACACCCAAAAAAGCTGGGGATCCCGGAATTTCGGATCGTTCCACAGGGTCTCAAGTTCCGCCGGGCTTACGGAGCGGCGGCTTTCCCATTCTTTCCAGCCCTTTTCGCCATTTGCCTCTTTTAGCCGGCGGTAGACGGCATATTCCTTAACCCAGGAATTCGCCTCCAGCCAGGCGGCAAGGCTCCCGCCGGGGCCGGCTTTTTTGGCAATATCGTCCTTTACGGCGGCGTAAATATCCCGGAGAATTTCCATCTTGGCCCGGAGGATTGCCTCGTAGGGGAAGCGGGTTTCCTTGTCGAATTTTGTTCCGTAACTGCGTATCTTTTCTTTTACCGCCGCCCCCGCCTTGCCAAACTCGTCCAGGGCCTCTATCCGCAGATACAGGGGGTGGAGGGCAAAAGCAGTCAGGCTAAAGTAGGGGGAACTCCAGTATCCCGTGTCGTTTACCGGCAGAATCTGGATGAGTCCTATATCCATTTTTTTACAAAGCAGGGCGAATTCTTCCAGATCGGGAAATTCCCCAACCCCCATGCTCCCGTTTCCGCGAATAGCTCCTACCGGGACCACCGTACCAATTAAACGCTGTTTTGTTTTTTCATTACCGGGCATGGGGACCTTTTCTTTTCCTGCCGCAGACACGGCATGAACGGTCTTTTGTGTCCCCGATTCTTCTTTCAATGATTTTTTTTGTGCCATACAGATCTCCTCCGGGCCTGGTATTTTATAAAATACCGCCAGTTTCTAAAATTATACTACATTTATGCTGTATTTGCAGGGGGAAAAGGAAATATTTCTCTTATACTGGTATGCAAAACCGCACGGATTAGCTATAGTAGTAACAGAGTCCGGGTATGAATAAAGTTTTGAAAGAAAAAATAATGGAAGCCTTTGCTTCTGTGCTTCCCATCACTGCCATAGTGATTATTGCTAGTATTATTTTTGTTCCCATGTCCGCGGGGATCATCGTGATGTTTCTCGTTGGGGCGGCGCTGCTTATCATTGGTATGGGTTTCTTTACCCTGGGCGCCGACATGGCCATGATGCCCATGGGCGAAGGCATAGGGGCGGAGCTTACCAAAGGGCGGAGCGTGCTGGCGGCGGTGGGGATCAGCTTTTTAATGGGGCTTATTATCACCATAGCCGAACCGGACCTTATGGTGTTGGCGTTGCAGCTTGCCAAATCGCTGAATATCTGGACCCTCATCATAACCGTGGGGCTGGGTGTCGGCTTGTTTATGGCGATAGCGGTGCTGCGGGTGATTCTCGGGGTGCCGCTGCGCTTCCTCCTGCTGTTTTTTTACGCCGTTACCTTCGGTATCGCCTTCTATATGGTGAAGCAGGGCAACACGGCCTTTGTCCCGGTGTCCTTCGACTCCGGCGGCGTAACCACCGGCCCCATTACCGTTCCGTTTATGCTGGCCATGTGTGTCGGCGTGGCGTCCCTGCGGGGCGATAAAAGCGCCAAAAGCGACAGCTTCGGCTTTGTCGCCCTGTGCAGCGTGGGCCCGATACTGGCGGTGCTGTTGCTTGGCGCGGCCATGCATATCACCGAAGTGCCGCCGAACAGTCTGCCCGAAGAAGAAATCGCCGCCATTGCGGACTACACTGACCGGGATGTGGTGGAGCACTTTTTCTTCGCGTTCCCCGGCACCATAAAAAATGTGGGGAAGGCCCTGGGGGCAATACTGGCATTTTTTCTGGTGTTCCAACTGGTTACCCGGCGCTTTCACCGGCATCAGCTTGGGAGGATGCTCATCGGCTTTGTCTATACCTTCATAGGACTGGCGGTGTTCCTCACCGGAGTGGACGTGGGCTTTATCCCCGTGGGAAGCCTTTTTGGAAGCGAATTGGGCGCTTCCCCCATCAAGTGGACGCTGATCCCCCTGTCCATGATCATAGGTTATTTTATTGTGGCGGCGGAGCCGGCGGTGCACGTTTTGAACAAGCAGGTTGAAGATGTGTCCCAGGGCGCCATCACCCAAAAAGTGATGAACAAAGCGCTCGCCATCGGCATGTCCCTTGCTTTGGGACTCGCCATGGTTCGCATTCTTATGAATATCAGCATTTTGTATATCCTTGTTCCCGGGTATCTGTTCGCGTTGCTGCTCACCTTCTTTGTCCCGCCGATTTTTACCGGCATAGCGTTTGACTCAGGCGGTGTGTGCTCCGGACCCATGACCAGCACCTTCTTGCTGCCCTTTGCCATCGGCGCCTGCGCCACTGCCGGGCACATGGAAGATGCCTTTGGTATCGTGGCCATAGTCGCCATGACCCCCCTGGTGGTTGTCCAGCT
>JAIRXT010000034.1 GCA_031268125.1 Treponema sp.
ATTGTCTCCACCGACATTATCCACAACACCCATACCTCGATTTACGACAGCCTGGCCACCCTGCAGAACAACCTGCCCGGGGAGAAGCGGTTCTTTAAGGTGGTGTCCTGGTACGACAACGAGTGGGGCTATTCCAACAAGATTGTGGACCTGCTCAGCTACATCGACAGCAAGAAATAAGCGGGCATAAACGCGAAGCGGACGCGGCGCGGAATGATCCGCGGGGCATTCCGCGGTTTTCCGGTCCGCGGATTTCACGGATTGACACGGGGGGTCACCGGGTGACAGCCAATTTAATCCGTGCGGTCTGTGTAATCCGCGGACTTTTCTTTTTTGAAGGCATTGTTGACGGGGGGCCTTTCCGGAAGCCGGGTCTTGGGTCCCCGAAGGAGTACCTATGATTAAAACCGTTACATCCGTTGACCTGAAGGGCAAGCGGATCATTATGCGGGTGGACTTTAATGTCCCCATGAAGGACGGGGTGGTACAGGATGATACCCGGATCACCGCGGCCATTCCCACCATCAACTACATTCTGGGCCAGGGGGTAAAGACCCTGACCCTGATGTCCCACCTGGGGGACCCCTCCAAGGACGCGGCCAAGGCCAGGGAAAAGGCGGAAAAGGACGGCAAGAGCTTTGACGAGGCGGCCTATATCCGGGGCAAGCACCGGATGGCCCCGGTGGCGGAGTACCTGGCCAAGAAGCTGGGGAAGCCCGTGGTCTTTGCCGGGGAAGACGGCTGTTACGGCAAAAAGGCCTTTATCGACGGCCAGGCGGCGGGGACCGTGATTATGCTGGAAAATACCCGGTTCCACAAGGAAGAGACCGCCAAGGACGCGGCGGACCGGGATAAACTGGCGAAGGAACTGGCCTCCTACGGCGATATTTTCGTAAACGACGCCTTTGGCACCGCCCACCGGGATCACGCCTCCACCGCCAGCATCGCCAAGTTCGTTCCCGTCTCCGTGGCGGGCTTTTTGATGGAAAAAGAAGTAAACTACCTGGAGCCCATCGTTACCAGCCCCAAAAAGCCTCTGATCGCCATCATCGGCGGGGCCAAGGTAAGTTCCAAGATCGCCGTGTTGGAAAGCCTGTTAAAGAACGCCGCCGCCCTGGTGATTGGCGGCGGCATGGCCTACACTTTTCTTAAAGCCCAGGGCCATAAGGTGGGAAAATCCCTGGTGGAGGACGACCAGCTTGACACGGCCAGGAAGATCCTTGACGCCGCCAAGGCCGCGAAGGTGGAAATCGTGCTTCCCGTGGACCAGGTGGGGGCGGACAAATTCGACTCCGCCGCGGTCCCGGTGGCGGTGGACAGCCAGGACCTTCCCGACGGTCTTATGGGGCTGGACGTGGGCCCCAAGACCGTCGCCAGGTACCAGGAGGTCCTGTCCACGGCCAGGACCATCGTGTGGAACGGCCCCGTGGGGGTCTTTGAGTTCGACGCCTTTGCCCGGGGGACCGAGGAAGTGGCAAAGCTGGTGGCGGAAACCACCTCCAAGGGGACCATCACGGTGGTGGGGGGCGGCGATTCGGTGGCCGCGGTGAACAAATTCCACCTGGCGGACAAGATGAGCCACGTTTCCACCGGGGGCGGCGCTTCCCTGGAACTGCTGGAGGGGAAAAAACTCCCCGGTATCGAGGTTTGCCGCGGTTAAGCGGCCGGTCCGTGCAAACGCCGGGGCGGGAAATTATACTTAAAAAGGGTCGATCCCTTTGTGTTTCTTGGCCCGCCCGGCGGTAAAAATTATGAGGAGTAAAACATGACTAGACCATATTACATTGCCGGAAACTGGAAGATGCACAAGACCCGCGCCGAGGCGGCGGAACTTGCCGTGGCTCTGGTAGACCAGCTTAAAGACGGGAAGCACAAGTACCTGGTGGCTCCCGGTTTTACCCTGCTGGAAACCGTGGCTCCCATCGTCAAGGGGACCAATATCCGCCTGGGGGCCCAGAACTGCGCCGCCGAGGAGCAGGGGGCCCATACCGGGGAAGTTTCGGTGCTGCAGCTCAAGGACCTGGGGGTTCAGACGGTGATTCTGGGGCACAGCGAGCGGCGGCATATCTACAAGGAAGACGATGCCCTCATCAACAAGAAGCTCAAGCTGGCCCTTGCCCACGGTTTTGAAGTGATTCTCTGCATCGGGGAACTGCTGGAAGAGCGGGAAGCCGGCAAGGCGGAGGCGGTCTGCGAAACCCAGACCGTGAAAGGTCTTGAGGGGGTAGCCGTCGCCGATCTGGGCCGGATCGTCATTGCCTACGAGCCGGTCTGGGCCATCGGCACCGGTAAAACGGCGACCCCGGAAGACGCGGATGCGATTCACGCATTTGTCCGCGGGGTGATAGCCAAACTCTACGGCCAGGCCGCGGCGGAGGCGATTATTATCCAGTACGGCGGTTCGGTAAAACCCGAAAACGCCGCTCAACTTATGGCGAAGGAGAATATCGACGGCGCCCTGGTGGGAGGGGCGGCGCTTAAAGCCGGCGCCTTTGTTCCCATCGCGAAATTCGGCTAGTACCCTGTAAACATTAAATTGCAGCAACGTAACATCTGAGACGGGGCAAAGCCCCGCCCCAGAGGGCAGCATTATTCCGTTTCATGTAGTATTTACAAGGTATTAGTGTCCGTTTCCCGGGCGCCACAAATCATGGCCGCGGCAAAGTTATTAAAAGATAAAATCTACGACAATACCGGGGTGATCTTTTTTTCCATCGCCGCGGTTATAGTCTTGATCATTTCGATCTACAACAGCGTTTTTATCCGGTTTATCTCATCCTATTTAAGCGATGTTTTTACCGCGCGGCTTCTGGAGGCAGGCCAAAGGCTTGCCTACCAGGTCAGCGCCGCGGAACTGGAAGAACTAAAGACCGCCGGGGACATGGAAAAGCCCCTGTTTCAGGATATCCGGCGGCGGCTGAGGGTTTTTGCCCGGGAAAACCACGTGCGCTATGCCTATTTTTTCCGCGTTGACGAACAAGCGGGGCATATTCTTTACATTGCCGATAACGATGACGATTCCGCCACCGTTGTGAATCTGGCTTCCCTCCCCGAGGACATTGAAGAAAAGGCGGTATACAGGGCGCTCCGGGAAAGGCGGCCCTTTGCTACTACTCCCGGGGACTATGCTTCCGGATGGCCGGAACTTATCTCCGCCTATACCCCCGTATTCGATTCTGCGGGGAATGTCGCTGCCCTGGCCGGGGTGGATGTTTCCGATGAACGGCTGGTCGGCATACAGAAACAGGCGGCGGTGTACGCCCAGATTCTAATTCTTGCCATGTCTTTTATTATTGTTTCGGGGTTCAGCAGTATTGTCGTCCTGGGACGAAAAGAACGGCTCCTTTCCCGGCGGCTTGAGCAGCAGGAACTGATGGCCCGGCTGGCCCAGAGTCTTACCAGCGCGGCGGATACCTCCGCCCTTATCAACGAGGCCATGCGGATCACCGGGGAATTTTTGGGGATAACCCGGATAGTTATCAGGATTGTGGAGGGGAATTCCGACCTTAACCGGACCGCCTATATTTGGACCTCCTCGAACGACGTTGTTACCAGTCCTACCAGGGAGGAGTTCAACGATATTATCTACGGCTTCCCCAGGGAGAGACTACCCGGGGACTCCATCCCCTCGATTTACTGCAATGACGTGTCCCAGGACAGCCGCTACGCCCCCATGACCTTGGTAGGGACCAAAGCCTTTATCATGGCCCCCCTCTACGTAGACGGGAAGTTCTGGGCCGTTTTAGCGATAGAGGAGTGCCTGCGGCCCCGGTATTGGACCAAGAGCGACCGCCAACTGGTGAACACCGTAAGCAGCATCATCGCGGGGGAGACGATCCGGGCCCAGCGGGAGAAGGAGCGGAACATCGCCCTGGAAGAGGCAAAAAAGGCGAGCCGGGCCAAGACCGATTTTCTTGCCAACATGAGCCACGAGATGCGGACTCCGATGAACGCCATCATCGGCATGACCGCCGTCGGCAGGGCTGCGCCGGATATCGAAAAGAAAGAGTACTCCCTGGAAAAAATTGCCGAGGCCGGCAGCCACCTTTTGGGGGTGATCAACGACGTCCTCGATATGTCCAAAATCGAAGCCAATAAGTTTGAACTGGACTCCACGAACTTCAGCTTTGAAAAGATGCTGAAAAAAACCGCCGGTGTGATCAACTTTAAGGTGGAGGAAAAACGCCAGCATTTTACCCTGAGTATCGCCGAAGATATTCCCGGTTGTCTCTACGGGGACGAACAGCGGCTTTCCCAGGTGATTACCAATTTGCTAAGCAATGCGGTCAAATTTACCCCCGACAGGGGGAACATTACGCTGGAGGCTCTGCTGGAACAGCCGGATGGGGAAGGGGGGCCGGAGTACCTTGTCAGGGTAAGGGTGGCCGACACGGGAATCGGCATCAGCGCCGAACAGCACGCCCGGCTTTTTTCCTCGTTTACCCAGGCGGATTCTTCCACCTCCCGGAAATACGGCGGCACGGGGCTGGGGCTGGCGATTTCCCGGCAGATTGTGGAGATGATGGGGGGGAAGATTTGGGTGGAATCCGAGCCGGGCAAGGGTTCTGTTTTTAGTTTTATCGTGCCCCTGAAAAAGGGAACGGAAGCGGCGGCTGAGGGGTCCGCCGGGAAGCCGGAGGATCATGACTTTACGGGCTTTAGAATCCTTCTGGCGGAGGATGTGGAGATCAACCGGGAGATTGTCCTTGCCCTTTTGGAACCTACCGGGGTTTCTGTTGAATGTGCGGAAAACGGCGGCATGGCGGTGCGGATCTTCAATGCTTCCCCCGGCGCCTTCGACATCATCTTTATGGACATTCAGATGCCCGAAATGGACGGTTACGAGGCCAGCCGGACTATCCGGGCTTCTCCGGCGCCTAACGCAAAGACCATACCCATCATTGCCATGACGGCCAATGTCTTTAAGGAAGACGTAGAAAAGTGCCTGAATGCGGGAATGAACGATCATGTGGGAAAGCCGCTGGATTTTGAAGGACTTATCAACCTGCTGAAGACCTATCTGCGCCGGTAGCATCCGGCCGTCATAGCGGAATTTTTTACTCTTTTTTGTACGTTTTTTCCAAAAAATGGGAAAAAACATGAAATTTCTGTTCTGTCCGTAGATAAATTTGCCATAAACATGATACAATCCTGTAGTTTTGTACCTTCAGACAGGAGGAATAGGCGTGGACGATCAACAGGGAACATCCGGCGAAAAGGAAAAGCTCCGGTACGGATGGGCCGGCGGCAGTGTAATTGCCGGCGGCAGCACGGCTGTCGGCGGCAGCATAGCTGCCGGCGGCAGTTACACTGCCGAAGAATCCCGGGATCGCCAGAGCGCTCGCCGCAGCGAAGCCGGCGTGCGCTGGGATGACCGCCGCCGCCGCCCCGGTGAACGCCGGGTTAGACAGGACCGGCGGGTCAAGGATGACCGGCGGGAGACTGAACGCCGGTTCCGGGTGGTTGACCGCCGCCTGACCGACGAATCTTTCCCGTCCCCGGACCAGCGCAAGGGTGAAGACCGCCGTAAATTCGGGGACCGGCGCTCCCTGAACCGCCGCGGGGAAGCCCGGCGGAAAATGCAGGATCGCCGGCAGCACAAGGAGAGTCCCCCGGTTCCCGGCCCGGAAGCGGAAGACAAAGACCGGGACCCCGGTTCCCGGTCCTAAGCCCGCGGTTGTTCCGCCGGGCTGCGCCCAAAACAGGGGTGTTTGTTCCGGGCTGCCCGGCGGTCGGCTTGAACAAAGGCCGTTCATTCGATAAAGTTAAAATATTGTTGTTCTTTACGGAGATATGTAGATGAATGTTCTTAGTATCGTCCTGCTGGTGTTTTTTGTAATTATCGCCGTCTTGCTTGTCCTTCTGGTTCTGGTTCAAAATGAAGAAGGGGATAGCATGGGGGGTATTTTTGCCGGGGGCGGCGGTTCCGCCTTTGGTTCCCGTGCCGGCAATATGCTTACCAAGACGACCACGGTGCTGGGTACCCTGTTTTTGGTCCTGAGCTTGGCCCTGGCCCTGATTAACCGCGGTCCCGGAGCTTCCGGCGGGGTTGAAGCCGAAGGACTTAGGATGAGTACGGAAGCGGCGGGATCGTGGCTGGACGAGGAACTGAATCCTCCGGACACTGGAGTTGAGGAAGCTCCCGTAGAAACCGAAGCTCCCGGGGCCCTTGAATAGGCCGGCAGGAGGTTTTATGTTCCTGCATGAAGTGTTTCCGGTTAAATGTATCAAAGTTGGTTTAGAAGCGGAGGATAAAGAGGAGGCCTTTGAGGAAATGGTGGATTATTTCTGCCAGACTACGAGAAACGATGCCCGGGAGGAAATTTTGGAGGCCCTGCGTGAACGGGAAGCTAAAATGTCCACGGGGATTCACAAGGGTATCGCGGTTCCTCACGGCAAGACCAATGTGGTGGAGGAAGTGCTGGGGGTTTTAGGGATATCCCGTAAGGGGATCGACTACGACGCATTGGACGGGGAACCGGTCTACCTGCTTTTTATGCTCCTGGCGCCGCAAAAAGATTCAGAAAAACATCTGCGGATCCTCAAACGTCTCGCGGAACTCCTGGAAAACCCCCAGTTCTATATGGACCTGCTCTCTCAAAAAGATTCCCTGGGGGCACATAATGTTATTTATAAGTATGAAGACATCTTCATTTCCGAGGAATAGCCGGCATGACGGACCACGGTACCGGCAGCAAAGCCGCCGCTCATAACTCTGCCAAATCCGGCAGGACCAGTCCGGGCGAGAGGGCTGGTGAGGGCGGGGAGAATGTCCTTGGCCATCTTTTAAGGATCGAGGCCGATGCCGCTTCTCTGGTTGTTGACGCCCAGGCGGAGGCGGACCGGCGGATTGTCGAATCGGAAAAGCAGAACCGTGCCTGCTATGACGAAGAATATGCTCGACAGGCCGCCGAATTGGACAGGGCTTTTGAGGATGAAATTACCCGTATCCGGGCGGATTACCGGGACCAACTGGAGGCCTACCGGGAGAGTCTGGACCGGATCCCCGTGGATCAGGGGCGTTTTTCGGCCCTTATGGATGAATTTTTGGCCGGGGATTCGTCCCGGAAGGCTTTGAGGGGGCGGATGTCTCCCCAGGAGCTCTGAACGTGGGGCTTCCGCGGAATTTCGGTTCCCCTATGCAGGCGGTGAGCAGACCGGGGGCAGGGGAACGGGCCTTTGTGTACGCCAAGGCCTGCGGAATTGTGGGGAAGTCCTTTGTCGCTAAACGGATCTCCGCACTGAAGCAGCCGGGCCGGCTTTCTGCATTGGACCGGCTTGTCTTTCCCCAGGGGAGCCGGGAGCTGCCGGAACGGGAACTGCTGCCGGATCTGGAGCGGAGGATCACGGACCGGACGGTTTCCCAGATCCTCGCCATCGTTTCATCCTATTCACGGCCCCCGGAACTTCTTCTGCGGTTACTGCGGACCTGGGAATATGCGGACCTTAAATCCAGCCTTAATGCGCTGGTAAGCGGGGAATCCTCGTTTCCTTCCTGGACTAAGCTGGGTTCCTTTGCCGTGGTGCGCTTTGCCGCTTACCCGGACCTTTCCGCCATGCTCAAGGGGACGGAATTCGAGTTTCTTCTGGACAAGGAAATGAACCTGGTCAAAGGGGGAAACGCGATAAAGGCCCAGACTGAACTGGATAAACGCTATTACCGTTCCCTGTGGCAGGCCATGAAGCAGCTTCCCCCCGGAGACAGGGCGGTATCGGAGCGGATTCTGGGGGAGGAGATCTCCCTGCGGAACTGCATCTGGGCCCTGCGGCTGCGGACGTACTACGGCATGACCGGCCGGGAGGCGGCGGAGCATCTGATGGATATCGGGCCCCTCAAAACGGCAAAAGCTTCCGGCCGTAAAAAGGGGGCTGAAGCCTCCGGTTCCCTGGCCGCCGATGCCTGTGCTATGCTGGAGTTCGGCTTGGATTCCCGCCCCGCCTGGAAAGGCTGGCGGCGGGAACGTTTCCTGAACCCTGAAACTCCCGGCCAGCCCTGGGCTGCGAATCCCCGGTACTTCCAGAACGCCGTTGGGGACTACCTTTACAGGCTGGCCCTGCGCAGCTTCCGCCGCAAGCCCTTTTCCGTAGACACGGCCTTTTGTTTTATACGGATCAAGCAGTATGAAGAAGACATTTTGATCAGTCTGGCTGAAGGCTTGGGCTTGGGTATGACCGGCCAGGATGTGTTGGCCCTTTTGGAGGTAATCCCGTGATCCGTCCAAGAAAGATGAGGCATATCGAGCTTACGGTTCTCTCCCGGGACGTGGATCATGTGATCGAATACCTGGGCCGCCGGGGGATTATACATTTTTCGGAAAACGCCGGAGAACAAAATGCAGGAAAAGCCGCAATCCGGGAGCTTCCGGCGGAAAACGCGGAACAGGATGCCGGGCTGCTGGGCATCGACCTGCGGGCGGGCGCTCCGGAGGCCCCCGCCCGGCCGGGGGACCCTTCGGCACGGGAGCGCCAGGCAGCGGAGGTTCATTCCCTGGACCAGGCGGCCTTCCGGTATATCCGGGACAACCTTGAAAAGCTCCGCTCCGGCGCCGCCTTTCTGGACATTGAGCTTCCCGATGAGCCGGAAGAGAACACAATGCTCCCCGGCGAGGAGGAAGGGGTTTTGGCCGGTAAGCTCCATGAGGGAGTAAGCAATCTTATCAGCCGGGAGAACGAAGCGGTCCAGGAGACGCGCAAGGTGGAGGAAGCCCTGAACGAGGCCCGGGCCTTTGTTAACCTGAACGCCCCCTTTGCGGATCTTGATCAGCTTTCCTACCTTACCCTGCGATTGGGCCGTCTGGACATTAAGGCCCAGGAACAGGTTAGGCGGAGTCTGGCGGACCGGGCGGTGATCATCTCCCTGGAGGAGGGGGAGCGGATCCTTGCGGCCGCGTCCCGGCGGGGCCGTTTTGCCCTGGATTCGGAGCTGAAAAAGGCCGGTTTTATTCCCATTTCCATACCGGAAGGTTATAAGGGTATTCCCCCGGAGCTTCTGGAGGGGCTGGAAAAGCGGCTGGCCGCGGCAAAACTGGAACTGGAACAGGTACGGGCCGATAAGGAAGAACTGGCCCGTGAAAACAGGTCCCGGTTCCGGGCGCTTACGGCCTCTTACCTTATGGCCGTTGCGGTGGAGCAGTTGAAAAGCAGGATTGCGGCCACCCGGAGTATCTACGTTCTTTCGGGTTGGGCCCCCCAGGATATCATTGCGGGCATGGTGGAAGACCTTGCCCGGATCACGGAAAAGCGGATAGCCATTCGTGCCTTCACCCCCGAAGAAATGCCGGAAGTTATGGAGGGCCGGGAAAAGGTCCCGGTTTCCCTAAAACACGGCGCCTACATTAGAGGTTTTGAGCGGCTGGTCTTTTCATACGGCGCTCCCCTCTACGGAACCATCGATCCTACCCCTTTTGTGGCGGTCTTTTTTTCTATCCTCTTTGGAATTATGTTTGGAGATCTGGGGCAGGGCCTTGTTCTCTTCCTCCTGGGGCTGCTTACCAGCTCCCGGGGTTCCCGGGCCCTGAAGAATTTCCGCGGCTATTCTACGCCCCTTATTGCCGTGGGGATCGCTTCGATGGTCATGGGCCTTTTGACCGGAGAAGTTTTCGCTATGGAGGGACTCCTGGCGGCCCCTACCAGGGCGGTAACGGGCTTTTTTATGGGCATTTTCGGCATTGACGGGGAGGCGCCGGAGCGGATCCTCCACCTGATGCCCGAAAAGGGCAATGTACTCAGGCTGTTTTACTTCTTCGGCTTTACTATTTCCGTGGGGGTGGTCCTTAACTCCATCGGACTTGTGGTGAATATCCTGAATCTCCTTTCCCTTAAGCACTATGAAAAGGCTTTTTTTTCCAAAATCGGCCTGTCGGGGCTGTTGTTCTTCTGGTATGCCATTTTTATTGCCGTGCGTTGTCTTGCCGGGGGGCGTTTTGCCTGGTTTGATGCGGCGGGCCTTGTACTTCCGGTTTTCAGCATCTTTTTTGGTCCTGTTTTGTGGCGCCTTATCTCCGGGGAGCGGCCTGTTTTACAGGAAGGACTCCTGGTTTTTATCATGGAAGGCCTGGTGGAGATTCTGGAAACCCTTTCAACCTATGTTTCTAATACGGTAAGCTTCCTCCGGGTGGGGGCCTTTGCCCTGTCCCATGCAGTACTTTCGTTTATCGTGTTTACCCTTTCGGGTATGGTGGGCAGCGGGGCGGCGGCCGGTCCGGTCTTCGCCTTCGTGGTGGTGGCCTTTGGAAACGTCATTATCATCGTGTTGGAAGGGATGATCGTGGCTATCCAGGTGGTGCGTCTTCAGTATTACGAATTTTTTAGTAAATTTTTTACTGAGACTGGAGTAGCCTTTGCTCCTTTCCGGTTCCGTAAGGAAGTGCAGGGCTAATACTGGATTTTGGCGGCGGTTCCGCCGCTTGTTATAGGAGTGTATATGAAGCGTATTATTGTGTTGCTGATGCTGATTCTGTTTGTCGCGGCATTTCCGGTCCTTGCCCAGGAAGCCGCCGAAACAGCAGAGGGGGGCGCCGCCGCGCCGGTTTGGAAGTACTTTGCCGCCGCCCTGGCGGTGGGGTTTTCCTGCATTGCCGGGGGTATCGCCGTGGGGCAAATCGGAGCAGCGGCTATGGGGGCCATGAGCGAGAATCCCGAACTTGCCGGGAAGGCCATCCCCTATGTCGGACTGGCGGAAGGAATTTGTCTTTGGGGCTTTTTGGTGGGCCTATTGATATTATTCTTTTGAGTTTTTATGGATTACTTTTTTATCGGCGATCCGGAACTGGTTACTGCCTTCCGTTTTGTGGGCATAGGGGGAAAGGCTGTGGCGGATGCCGCTGAGGCAAAGGCCGCTTTTCTCCGAATTACCCGGGGGCTGGATGAAACCACCGGCGTAGTGCTTCCCGGAGAGGCGCGGTGCCGGGTGTTGATCATTACCGAGGAAACTGCGGATTGGCTGGGGGATCTCCTGATCGATTGGCAGCTTTCCGACCGGTATCCCCTGATCGTGGAAATTCCCGGTATTCTGGGCCGTCTTCCGGGCCGTAAAACCCTGGTGGATTCGATCCGCGAGGCTATCGGTATTCATGTTTAAATAGGTGTGCGATGGAAGAACTACAGTCAACCGAGGTGCTGGACCGGGAAATTCTGGAAGATGCCCGGCGCAAAGCCTTTCGTATCCTTAAATCCGCCGATGATACGGTGAAATCCAATGCCCTTACCTGGGAAAAGAAGACAAAAAAGGCTGCCTTCGATCTAAAACAGCGTTTTGAAGAACGCCGGGATAAGAGTTCTGAGGAGATTATGGCCCGGCTTCCCCTGGATAAACGCCGGGCGGAATCGGAGAAGATTGAACGGCTGGCCGGCGACGCCCTGGACCTGTGGTACAAGACCCAGAGCCGGGATCGGATTCTGGGGCTTCTGGAGACGGAACTACGGCGCCGTTTGGGAGATTGCCCGGAATTCGGGGATGCCGGCGCCGGCGCTCCACGGCGTATCAAGGCCATGTTTTACAAGCTTGGCAGGGAAGAAGGGGAAACGTTGCTGGCAAAAGTTCTTTCACCGGGTAGTTGGGAAACGGTTGATTATAATTTGAGCGTAGAGGGCGCCGCTTCGGCTTCCTCCACCGGGGCTGGGGCCGCCATCAGGGCCTCCGGGGTCTTGTCCGGCAGGTACCCGGAACTGGTTTTGGACAGCCCCGGGGTGCGAATCACCGCCTCCGTCAACATGCTGGCGGCCGCTCTTTTTGCGGACTACCGCGGGGAACTTACCGCCGCCCTTATCGGGGAAAATCACCGGATCCTCGCCGGGGGGCCGCAATGATAAAAGGCAGGGTAAAACGGATCTCCGGCCCCATTATCCGGGCCGAGGGCCTGGGAAGCGCCGGGCTCTTCGACGTGGTGGAAGTGGGGGAGAAGCGGATCATCGGGGAGATTGTCCGCCTTGAGCGGGACGATGCGGTGATTCAGGTTTACGAGGATGATACGGGGCTGCAGATAGGGGCCCCGGTAAACTCCACCGGCCGGCCCCTTTCGGTGCTGCTGGGGCCGGGCCTTATCGGTACCATCTACGACGGCATTCAGCGGCCTTTGGAGGCCCTTTTTAAGCAGAGCGGGGCCTTTATGGAGGCAGGTTCCCGGGGGGAACCCTTGGATACCCAAAGGACTTGGCATTTTGTCCCGGAAGCTTCCCTGGTGGAAAAACTGCGGAACGGCGAAACGGTGGAAGTTGTCCCCGGCCTGGTGCTGGGGACCGTCAAAGAGACCGAAAGCATCAGTTGTAAAATTATGGCCCCCCCCGGCGTCCGGGGCGGCAGCATTACCGCGCTCTGCGGGGAAGGGGACTATACTATCGGCGCAACGGTTGCCACAACCAGCCTGGGGGGGGAGATTCCCGTGGCCCAGTGGTGGCCGGTCCGTATGCCCCGGCCTTCCCTGGACAGGCTTTCCCCGGATCAACCCCTGATTACCGGGGAACGGGTCATCGACGTGTTTTTCCCCCTGTCCAAGGGGGGGACCGCCGCTATTCCCGGGGGTTTCGGCACGGGCAAGACCATGACCCAGCACGCCATTGCCAAATGGTGCGACGCCCAGGTGATCATCTACATCGGCTGCGGGGAGCGGGGCAACGAGATGACCGACGTGCTCACCGAGTTTCCCCGCCTTCAGGACCCCCGGACCGGGCGTTCCCTGATGGAGCGGACGATCCTTATCGCCAATACCTCCAACATGCCCGTGGCCGCCCGGGAAGTTTCGATCTACACCGGTGTTACCCTGGCGGAATTCTACCGGGACATGGGCTACCACGTGGCGATTATGGCGGATTCCACCAGCCGCTGGGCGGAGGCCCTGCGGGAACTTTCCGGCCGCATGGAGGAGATGCCTGCGGAGGAAGGATTCCCCGCGTATCTGCCCACCCGGCTTGCGGAGTTCTACGAGCGGGCCGGCCGGGTCAGGACCCTTTCCGGGCAGGAAGGTTCGGTGTCGATTATCGGGGCCGTGTCCCCCCCCGGCGGGGACTTTTCCGAGCCCGTAACCCAGCATACCAAGCGGTTTATCCGCTGTTTCTGGGCCCTGGACCGGGACCTGGCCAATGCCCGGCATTACCCGGCCATAAGCTGGATCGACAGTTACTCGGAGTACGCCGAGGAGCTTAAGCCCTGGTGGGAAAAGGTGAATCCCCAGTGGGCCCAGTCCCGGCAGGAGGCCCTGGACCTTCTGAAACGGGAGCAGCGGCTGTCGGAGATTGTGCGGCTTATCGGCCCCGACGCCCTGCCGGACGATCAGCGGCTGGTCCTTATCACCGCGGAGATTCTTAAAAACGGTTTTTTACAGCAGAATTCCTATGATGAGGTAGATATGTACTGCGTTCCCGCCAAGCAGATCCGGCTTCTGGAACTTATCATGGTCTTTCACCGCCGGGCCCTGACCTGCATCAAGCTGGGAGCCCCGCTGCCCAAGATCACCAGTCTCCCCATCCGGGAAAATCTTTCCCGCCTGAAGAGCGTTGTCAAAAACGACGAACTTGGGGGGCTTGAGGATTTTGAGCGGGAGATGAAGGCGGGCCTTGAGGAACTGGAACGGAGTTATCGGGACATTGACGGGCTTAGTCTGAGGGAGGTTGTGTCATGAGGGGGGTTGAATACCGGGGTCTTACCCGAATCGAGGGGCCCGTGGTGATAACCCAGCGAAGCCGCAACGTGGGTTTTAACGAGGTGGTGGCGGTCTACGACCGGGAAGAGGGCCGCAGGCTGGGCCGGGTGGTGGACATGAGTGAAGACTGGACCGCCATCCAGATTTTCGGCAGCAATACGGGGCTTTCCGCCGATGATTCCCGGGTGGAATTCCTGGGGAAGCCCATGGAACTGCGGGTCGGCCCCGGTCTTTTGGGCCGAATCTTCAACGGTCTGGGGGAGCCTATCGACGGCTACGGGGACATTTTTTCTTCCACCACCCTGGACGTGAACGGCCTCCCCATCAACCCCTATGCCCGGACCTACCCCCGGGATTTTATCCAGACCGGTATTTCCGCCATTGACGGCATGAACACCCTGATCCGGGGGCAGAAACTCCCCATCTTTTCCGGCAACGGGCTTCCCCACAACCGGCTGGCGGCCCAGATTGTCCGGCAGGCGAAGATCCTGAGCTTTGACGCCCAGGGTAATCCCGTTTCCGGCGACACCTCCGAACCCTTTGTCATCGTGTTCTGCGCTATGGGGGTCAAGTACGATGTGGCCCGCTTCTTTTTGGACGATTTTGAACGTACCGGGGTCCTGACCAACGTGGTGGTTTTCCTGTCCCTGGCGGACGCTCCCAGCCTGGAACGGCTTGTGGCCCCCCGCTGCGCCCTTACCGCCGCGGAGTACCTGGCTTACGAGCGGAACATGCACGTCTTGGTGGTGATGACCGACATGACCAACTACTGCGAAGCCCTGCGGGAGGTTTCTTCAATACGGGGGGAGGTGCCCAGCCGCAAGGGCTACCCCGGCTACCTCTATTCGGAACTGGCAAGCCTTTACGAGCGGGCAGGGAAAATCAACGGTTCCAGCGGTTCCATCACCCAGATTCCCATCCTCACCATGCCCAATGACGACATCAGCCACCCCATTCCTGACCTTTCCGGCTACATCACCGAGGGGCAGATCGTCCTGGACCGGGAACTGTTCCAGCGGGGGGTTTTCCCGCCGGTGGCGGGGCTTCCCAGCCTTTCCCGGCTCATGAAGGACGGCATTGGGCCGGGTATGACCAGGGAGGACCATAAAGACGTGTCCAGCCAGCTTTTTGCAGCCTATTCAAAGGTGAAGCAGGTGCGGAACCTGGCTTCGATTATCGGGGAAGAGGAACTGTCCGAGGCCGACAAACAGTACCTGAAATTCGGTGAAAAGTTTGAAACCATTTTTCTTTCCCAGGGTGAATATGAAAACCGGGACATCGGCCGTACCCTGGACCTGGGCTGGGCGGCCCTTACCGAAATTCCCCGGGACGAACTGCTGCGGGTCAACAAGGAATACATCGACAAGTACCTGATCCCGATTCTGGCAAAGGAACACGGCGCCAATCCTGCCTGACGATAAGCCGCCGTACCTTTAGCGCGCAGAAATTTCTCTTTTTTTTGGGCGCATCCCTCGTCTGCGGCGCCGCCTGTGGCACGCCGCAGGCGAAGGGACCGGGCTATCCGCTCCAATCTTTTGCCGTCCGCGGGCGCCAAAAGTATTTCCGCTTTTATCCCTTGCGCGGTTGAAAAATGCCACATGTTGTTTTTTAGCCCGTCAGACGAAATACCAGTTTGTTTTAAAATTACACAAGCATGTGTAATCCATGGATGTCCTTTCCGTCAGTATCAAAACAATTTTGTATAATTGAAAAATATTTGCTATCCTTATATTCAAAGTGCCGGAAAATTGAATATGCAATTAAATCAGCCATTTGAATAGAACGGGACATTTTTGAATCAAGAAAAAGAGGAACCTCGGCAAAATTATTCAGCCGTTTTCCCCACTGATGGCCTGTTGTTGTAAAAATATGGGATAATCTTTGGATGGTTAATTCTGAAGTAGATTTATCAAAAATTGCTATACCTCGTTGAGGGTTTTTGTTACGTTTATATATACGACCTAAAAACATATCAAAACGGCTTGCGACCTGCGTAAATAAATCACCGGAAATATCAATATTTGGTGTTGCTGATTTTGCAATAACCGATGCAAACAATCTAATACTTCTATCCGCTGCAATGAGATCCAGTATTGCCATAATAATATTTTCACGAATATTCTGCGAAATTCCACGCCATTCTTTATGGCCGGAATGCATGGGCGATCCGTGTAATTCTACATCAGGATATGCGGGTAAATATTCATCAATAATGCCATTTAAAGCCTGTTCTATCCAATATGGTTTTGTTTCATAAACAGCAAAGCCGGCTAATACACAATGATTGCATTTTTTGTCTGTAACAGATCCCGAATCGTCTATATACATTAAATACATCTACAGCCTCGTGCAAAAAAAGAGAGTTAGGTGAAACAATCGCTCAACGTACCACAAGGGGCGGTACTCCTAACTCTTATTACAAGATATACTCTGGCCATTTGTTTGTCAAGCAAATTTCAATAAAACTTTACAAAAATTTACGTTTTTTCGGCTACGACAGACGGATATTTTGGCCTAATACTCGTAGTCCGGGCCGTCAAAGATGGCGGCTCCTGCGCGGCAGGGGTGCGCAACGACCAGGCCCTTGCGAGGGGCCTGGGGTGGGGAATACATCGACAAGTACCTGATCCCGATTCTGGCAAAAGAGCCCGGCGCCAACCCTGCCTGACGATAAGCCGCCGTACCTTATTGCCTTCCGGGGTAAATTCCCGCCCCGGGAGGCAACATTATTCCGCAAAATATTACACAAATATGTGAGACATTCGCTCAGGCGTTATTCTTCTACCCGCACGAACTGAACGCGCACGCTGCGCGGGGCGTCCGGGTAGGGCGGGACAAGCAGCGTAAAGCGCGTATTGTCCGGGTCAAACCGGCAGACGCCTGCCCAGCGGACACCGTAGAGGTACTCAAACGGTGAATCGGGGAAGTCTCCTTCAATACGGAGGAAGGACCCCCCGGTAATGCTGTCAGCGCTTTCCGACCACAGACCGTCGGCATCAAAGTAGATTTCCCCGCCGTCCGCCGTTGTGTTCACGCTGACGATGCAGGTTCCGCCCTTGATGAAGATAATCTCGTAGAAATCGCTACGGCGTGTACCCTGCGGATCAGCGTAGTTTACCCGTCCCTGCCAGCGTTCCGCCGCGGGGAGGATGAAGGGAGACTGCTGAGCAAACAGCGGCGCTGCTAACAGGACAAGAACGGCGGGAAAAAGCTTTTTGTGTTTCATGGGTGTTCCCTGGTATAGCGGAACCGGACGGCTGCCCGTCCGGTTTCTCCCGTTATTCGGTTATGTTTATACGCGCCCGGTAGACTTCTTCTTTTCCGTTCGCGTCGGAGATAAAGTATACGTTGTTGTTTTTGTCCCAGCTTGGAAATTGGGCGTTTACATTTCCGTTGGTTAAGGGGGACAGACCGGTTCCGTCAGCTTTCATGTAGTATATCTGCCATTTGTCATTTTTGCTTACCACCGCCTTCTTGTTAAACAGGTTTCCCAGTATACTTGTTCCCTGGGTGCCGGTTACTTTTACCTCTGCTCCTTTCTGGAACAGAATATACTGCCCGTCGCCGGAGTATCTCGGGTAGGCGCAGTTATAATCCAGGTCATTATAAATCTCCGATACCTGGGTACTCTCCATGTCCATTTCATAAATATTGCCCCCCCGGACAAACAGAAATTTGCTCTCAAAGGGATGCCACGAAGGGGAATGGCCATCGCCCAGATAGGTATATTCGGTACCGTTATCTTTCATGGAAACGATATGCGCATTATTTTCCGTGGTATTGCAAATAATTATGCCGTCCCGGATCGACGGCCGTACTTCACCGTCTGCATTTCTGGTAACGTAGGTTTTGCCGCCCCCGCTTATTGCCGAGCGGACAAGTTTATAGGAGCTGCCTTCGTAGACCGCATATATAAAGCCGTTGCTGTTCTCATACCAGGACGCCTGGGATCCGTCTTTGAGTATGGTCGTCTTGGCGGGGCTGTTTACGTCCCGCAGCAGTACGATGTCCCAAAGGCCGTTGTTGGTCTTCCTTTCGGAATATATCAGCTTGGTCCCGTCAGGAGAAATGTTTGCATACTCTTTAAAGAGGCCGTCGTTGGTTATCCTGGTTACATTGGACAACAGAGCGGGATCCCAAAATGTAACTTCTTCGACCGTTCCCGTGTTCCCTTTTCCGAATAAGCCGGATAGAGCGGCGCATCCGGTAATCAGAAACGCCGCCAAAACCACCAGTACCATCACGAGTTTTTTCATAAAAACCTCCAGTTCTCTTTTTCCCATATTCAACGAATATGTTTTTCAAACCGCTATAGGGCGGCATAAAATACCTGATTCAGAACCCGGAACGGGTAATCCGGAAGCCGGCGGTATTGTTTTTTTCCCGCGGAACGGCGTAGTCCCGGTTGGCCGGCAGCAGCCGCCCGGTGTTTTGAAAACTATGGCCCCGCCTGACGCGGGCTGTGCCGGATCCGGGTCCCTGCGGATTCGACGGTGCGTCCCTGCCGTAACTTCCATACCAGTCCCAGCACCATTCCTGAACGTTGCCTATCATGTCGTAGAGGCCGTAACGGTTGGCCGCAAGCTGCCCAACCGGGTGGGTTATCCGGCCCGAATTGCCGCCAAGCCAGCCGTCGGTCCATTCCCCGCAGGCATATTCCCATTCCGCTTCCGTTGGCAGCCGGTAACCGTTTGCACTGCCGCTCCACGTTACGTTCGCGCCGCTTATCGTGTACGCCGGTGTTAAATTTGCCGCCCGGCTCAGGCGGTTACAGAATTCCACGGCGTCAAACCAGCTTATCGTTTCTACCGGGAGGCTCCCGTCCCGGAAACCGCTGGGGTTATTCCCCATCACTGCCTCGTACTCCGCCTGGGTTACTTCGTATTTTCCGATGCTGAAAGCCCCAAGGCTTACCTGGCGCTGCGGCCGTTCATTGGCGTTGCCCTGCCCGGTGATGCTGCCCATCATAAAGGTCCCGCCGGGGATACGCGCCATATTCCCGTCGATTGTCCGGATCGTTTCCCTTAGGGGAAAATTCGCGCCGGTATTATCCGCGGTATTAGCTGCGGCATCAGCCGCCGCATTAGCCGGTTGAGACGCTGCCTGGGGGCCGGATCGGGACGGGACGCCGTTTCCGTAACCAAGGGCCCGGAGAAAACGGTCGGTAAACTCCTCCATTGCCGCACGGGCCTGGTTCAGCCGCTCGAATTCGATGTCGCTTGAGGCTATTTGTTCGGCGGTGTTAAGGTCTATCATCCGGGCGGTTACAAAATGAACCCCGTCCATCTCGTCAATTTCGCCGACCATGATATAATCGGCCCCGGCCGCCGCTCCAAGCCGGGCCGTCTTGTCCGGGTCCGACCAGTCGCTTGTCTGGAACTGGTGTTCCGCGAGGATCTTGTCAAAATCTTCGCGGGTTACCAGAGTAACCGCGCCGCTTGCTCCAATCCGGCTGCGGATAAGGCCGGTTACAATTCGTGCACTATCGGCGGAAACCGCCTGCCCGTTGATCAATTGCTGAACCACAACCCGGCCCTTCTGCTGGGAAGACAGCGGGATTACCGCGGCAAACAAAGCAAACAAAACGGCGGCTGTTGTTTTTTTCACGGACGGCATTCCCTGTTTACTCAATGCCCGCAATGGCGGCCAGGGCGGCGATGTAATCCGAGTCGGCATTTGTAACGCCGGCGGCGGCGATTTTCGCGCTGTCTCCGGACAGGTAGGCGGCTTGCTGATCGGCCGGGCTTTGCGGGGGCGCGTTAAGCGCGTTTAATTGCGCGCGTACTTCCTCACGGAAAACCTGTTCGCTTTTTTCCTGTTCACGTTTGGTTTCGGCGTCTATCTCGGCGAACATCCCGGCAATTTGCTGTTTGGCCTCCTGCTGGGGAATATTGTCCATGATGTCATACAGATATTTTGCCACCAGGCGGGACCACACATCGCTGTCGCAGGCGTAGACGACATAATACACATATACCCTTGTGGTTCGGCCCTGGGAATCGGTGGTTTCAAGCAACTGCCAAAAATCTGTCAGGCGGTCTTGCCCGGCTATATCGACTTTTGTTTTGGTTGCCGCGTCCTGCGCGACAGCGAACTGATCATCACTTTGCAGTGAGATCGCCGCTCTGCTCAACACGGATTGTTTCAACTGATTGGCAAGGCGTGCCGCGTATTGTACATCGGCGATAGTCTGCGCGGAGTTAAGAGCAGCGGCGCGGGCAAAACCCACCTTCAATACCTTGTCCCCGGTGATCTGCCAGTCGCTTTTGAATACCGAAAAATTCCCGCGTACCGCGGGGAGCAGCCAGGCCGGGGAAGCGTCCTCCCCCAGGCCGCGGTCTTTCCAGTCCAGTACCCGCTGCCGGTCCGCCGTTTGTAACGCATCTTCCGAAGCCCGCTGCGCCTGTGAGAGAATCGCCGTTTCCCTCTCCTGCTGCGTTTGCCGGACCGGTGCGGAAGAACATGCCGCCGTGAACAGAACAAGAGCCGCCGCGGCTTTCATCATTACGCTTATTTTCATCGTAATCCTCCTATTGCTTTATGCAGTTCAAGCGGAAACTCCGCGTTGAAGTTATGTTCGATGGTATGCAGGACGCGGCTGACGGCGGCATCCGTTGAATGGGGATGACGGACTGCCGCATAAGCCTTGTACCAGCTTGCTACCGGCGAACCGTCCGCTGTTTTAAAAACGGCGGCTATTTCCGGCTGCACAATAAAATTGTTTGCCGTTTTCGATTCATTTGGCGTAACGATTATTTCCAGGGTGTAAACGCCGCCGTTCCCGGTAATGGCAAAGCCTTCGTTCTTTACCGCCTCCGCCGCATAGTGGGCAAGGGAACGAAAACGCTCGTCGTTGATGCTGACGCCGGCTGTAAGCCGCACCCTACTGGCGTCGATGGCGGCGTCAACGCGGGGTAGTATTGCTGTTATGCCCCGGTAATGATCCGCTGCGCCCGGGTTAATAAGTACGGCGATTCCGGCGAGTGTTTCCGCCAGGACGGCGCTTTCCCGCGCCGCCTGCAGCCGCTTAATGGCGGCCATTGGATGGGGGCTGTTTTCGTAACGGTTAAGAATCTCGCTGACCTGGGTAAGACAGGCGGCGATCCTCAAGTCGTAGACTTCAGGCGCCTCTTCCCGGTCGATGTAGGCCAGGGACCGGGCCGTACCATTTTTTTCAAAGTAGGTTTCAGCAAAACGGACGCCGAAAAAGTCCGCCTCGCTGGTAACGACGGACTGTTGGCTTGTGGAGATTTTTTCTTCGGGGCCGGGGAGTGTTTCCCTGTAGCTGTAGAACAGTCCCTGGGTATCGTTCACGGTGGTTTGGAAGAAGCGGCTAATCTGGGCCAGCGCCCGGATCCGGGCTTCTTCTTCGGTACGGCCCTCCCCGGTACCGGTTAGGTACTTGTCCGGTGGATAAACCGCCGCCTGGCGTGTTACCCAGCGGGGCGCTTCCTGGGCGAAGACAAGGTTCGTACAAAAAACGAACAGAAAAACGAATCTTCCCCGTAATTCATTACCGCGGCGTATGCTGTCCATTAAACGTCTTTCCTTTGTTTCCTTTCCCCGCGGGAAGATTCGTTTTCCCGAAGGGGTTCCGCCCGCTCTACTGTTGTATGTAGTCCCGCCAGTTTCCCGATGATCCGGTCCAGGGCATCCCTGCCCCCGGGGGACATTCTGCGGTATGCGGCGGCCAGGCGATCTTGCCGCTCAATTCCGGTCATAACACCATCCGTAAGAAATATGAAATAATCGAGCCGGTTCCAAAATCGGTTATTTTGTAACCGGCTCTTGCAGTTTTTCGCCCTACGGGCTGCAAAACTGTGGTTTTTATAGGTTGCAGTTCCAAAATTTGACATTTTGGAACTGCCTCAGCTGTAAAAAATTCATCTGGGGTCCTGCCGGCTGGAAGAATCCGGGGCCCCCGCCCCAGATTCTTTCCACTTTTCGCTTTCGCGAAACTGGACCCCTGTTACTTGTTTCGGCGCTCTTTTCGTTTTGGAATGGTTAAAATGAGAATTGCCGGGCCGGGGTCATTGACGAGGAACGGGGGGCGGGGAATAATGCTAATACATGGATAAACTGATTTTTGTCTCCGGCGGGGTGTTGTCCGGCTTGGGGAAGGGGGTAGCCGCCTCCTCCCTGGGGGCTTTGTTGGAAGCCCGC
>JAIRXT010000055.1 GCA_031268125.1 Treponema sp.
AGGTCGTCCATGTAGCGGCCGTAATATTTTATTTTTAATTTCTCTTTTATAAAATGGTCTAATTTATTCGGATGGAAAATTGCCAAATCCTGGGACACCTGGCTGCCCAGGCCCAGGGACTTTCCGGGGCCGAAGGCCGACACAAAGCGGCGTATCAGGTTTCTAATGTGCGGGTCGGTAATATACGTTTCCGCCTGCGTAAAAAGCACGTCGTGCCGGATATTATCAAAATACTTTGAAAAGTCAATCAAAAGGGCATAGCCTTTGTTGGAAAAACCGTTCCGGCGGTAAAACCTGCCCAGGTGGGTGATAAGGCGGCGCAGGGCGAAATGAACGCCTTTTCCCCTTACGGATGCGCCGTTATCGTAGATTAAGGGATAGGTAAGGATGGGGGTAAGGACATTATCACACAGGCATTTTTGTACGATCCGTTCCGATATATGGACGCTTTTTATATGGCGGATTTTCCCCCGCTCGTGTAAATCGAACTCCGCAAACCCGCTCTGCACGTTCTCTCCGGCCAGCAGCTTCCGGTGAATACCGGCGATATTACGCAGGGCGTTGGCCTCAAACCGCTGGACCGATTCTTTCCAGGCGGCCCCGCGCAGGGAGCGCTTAAAAGCGGCGTACAGATTATCGATGCCGGTAACCTGGGAAAAGTCATCATAGGGATATGCGAAGATGGAAGTGGCGGGGGATTTGAAAAGCCGGACGGCGGCGGAGTTTGCCGGACGGGATATCGGGGAAGGTTCCAAAATCAGCAGTGATGCCTATAGTTCATATAAGAAAGCCTTTTCCGAAGGGAACTATATCCATGAGCCAAAAAAGTTTGACAAAACAGACGGTGGACATCTGAAGTGGCTGCATACGATAGTATCGAATGCGAAAAGTTTTATACTGGGAACCTATCATGGGCTTGCGGACATCCACTTTCAGGCGTACTTGGACGAATTTTGTTACTGGTTTAACCGGCGCAGTGTCGCTTCGGAATTATTCAATCGACTTGTCTATGCCTGCATTTCAACCGGTACGGTTACCCGTGACACCTTGTACGGCCACATGGCTACGGAAACTGGTTAAGAGTCATGTTATATTTTTATAAGTTACTTAATATTAGTTTAGTATATAGTTTTTTTGGTCTATAAAAATTTACAAAATTCAGGAATTGACAGGCATGATAAGAAAATTCAAAATAAATTGCGCCTAACAACCTGTTGCAGGGGCGGCGGATACGGCGCCTCAAACGAGCGAAAAAATGCGCCTATTCTGCCCGGCTGACCTTACTTGCATCTTAATTGCATCTTGCCGGGAATCCTGATATAACAGATATCTGTTTATGAAGATCAGCGCCCTGTTTAGCGATAGGATTTTTTACAAAAGCCTTTTTGCCATTGCCGTTCCTATCATGCTTCAAAACCTCATCAACTCCTTTGTGAACATCCTTGATACGGTAATGATAGGCCGCCTGGGAACCGTGGAAATTGCCGCGGTGGGCCTGGGGAATAACGTGTTCTTTTTTTACATGATCATCCTTTTTGGCATTTGTTCCGGCGGGGCGGTGTTTATCGCCCAGTTTTGGGGCAAACGGGACATTCCGGGGGTGCGGAAAACCGTGGGCCTCTGCTGTATTATCAACCTTTTTATTGGCAGCATCTTTACCCTTGCGGGGGTCCTTATCCCCAGGCAAATCATCAGCATTTACTCCACCGATGCCGCGGTAATCGAGGCGGGGGCCCTGTACCTGCGTTATCTGGCCCCCTCGTTCCTCCCCTTCGCCCTGGCCCAGGTCATGGTCCTTTCCCTGCGCTCTGTCGAGGAGGTTAAGGCCCCTATGATGACGACGATCGCAGCCCTTTCGATCAACGCGGTACTCAACTGGCTGTGGATCTTCGGCATCGGCCCCTTCCCCGCCCTGGGGGTAGCGGGGGCCGCCCTGGCCACCACGGCGGCCCGTTTTACCGAGGCTCTGCTGCTGGTGGGGCTCAGTTACCGCAAAAAATTCCCTATCGCCGGGAGTCTGCGGGAACTGTGCGCGTTTAACCGGACTTTTATCGCCCGTTTTACCCGGATTGTGGCGCCCGTGCTGGTCAACGAATTTATCTGGTCCGCGGGAATCTCCGCCCAGAACATCATTTTTGCCCGGACCCATACCGACGCCATTGCCGCGTTTAACATCACCGGCTCCGTGTCCCAGCTTACCTGGGTGCTTTTTATCGGCCTGGGGAACGGGGTGGCGGTGCTTATCGGCAAAAAGATAGGGGAAGGGGACCACGCCGGGGCCCGGGACTATGCGTTAAAAATCGTCTGTTTCGCCCCTCTTGCGGCGGTGGGGGCCGCCTTTGTGCTCATCCCCATTTCCTGGTTCATACCCCTTATCTTCAAGGTAAATGCGGGAGTGCTTTCCGCCGCGGCCCTGATGATAGTCATCCAGGCGCTGTTCTACCCCTGCAGGGCCTTTAACATGTCTATGGTAGTAGGTATTTGCCGGGCCGGGGGAGATACGGTGTTCTGCGGCTTCTACGATGTAGCCTTCATGTGGCTTATCGCCCTGCCGGCGGCGGCGGCGGCCAGCTTTTTCTTCCACGCCCCTTTCTGGCTCATCTACCTGCTGATCGTGTCCGAGGAATTTTTCAAGCTCATCGCCGGCTTATGGCGCTTCCGCAGCGGTAAATGGCTCCACGATGTAACCGGGGGGCTGTAGCGCCTTAGCCGATCAGCGACGCGGCCTCCGCCAGGTCCGTACAGCGGCGCCACACCGCGGCCAAAACTTCCGCCGGGGGTTCCAGCAGGTCCTTGATAAAGACCGAGGGAATACCCGCCGCCGCCAGTGCCCGGAGTCCCGCAGGGGAATCTTCAAAGCCCAGACAGTCCCCCGGAGCGGCCCCCAGAAGTTCAGCGGCCCGCAAAAAAATGTCCGGGGCGGGCTTACCCTGCTCTACCTCGTCCCCGCAGACAATCACCCTGAAGCGCCCCGCCGGCAGTCCGGCCTTTTCCAGCTTCCAAAGAGCGGTTTCCCTGGCGGTAGAAGTAGCCAGCCCGTAGGGGATCTTGAGCCCTTCCAGCCTGTCCAGTATGACGGGAAGTCCCGGCCGCCAGCGGATGCCGTCCCGCTCCGCGGTTTCGGTAATCAACCGGCGGAGTTCCTCCCGTATCTCCTGGTAGGGGAAATCCGGGCCGCATTCCTCCCGCATGATATTCCGGCTCGTCTTTTCGTCCACGCCGATGGTGCGGAGTACGGTTTCCGTCCTTATTTCCCAGCCCCTGTTGCGGGCGGCTTTAAGCCACAGATCCTTGACGGGCTGTTCGGTATCAAGCAGAAGACCGTCCATATCGAATATGACGGCCTTCGGCAAAAACGGTTCGTTCAACATGATTATGCTATGTAAGAATAAAGTACCCGCTGGCGGATGGGGTGCTGGAGCCGTTTGATGGCCTTTTTTTCAATCTGCCTAATCCGCTCCTTAGTCAGGTTAAAACGGCTGCCGATTTCCTTCAGGGAAAGGGGGCTGCAGTTTCCCAGGCCGTAGCGGAAACGGATAATATCCGCCTCTTTCCGGTCCAGGGTATCCAGCACGTTTTCAATATCCTGTTTCAAAGCCTGGTCCATCACGTACTTTTCCGGGGCTTCGTGCTGCTCATCTTCGATAAAGTCTTCCAGGGCGGAGGAATCCCGGTTTTCGGTATGGACCGGGTTATCCAGGGAGACGTGCTCCCGGCTGATATTCAACAACTCGGCCACATGGTCTTCATCCATGTTGAGAAGCCGGGCCACTTCCCGAATTTCCATTTCCGCCGAATGGCTGTCCTGTACCAGTTTGCGGGCCTTTTGGATCTGAACCAGTTCATTGGCCCGGTTCAGGGGCAGCCGGATCATCCGGGACTTCTCGCAAATAGCCTTGAGTATGGCCTGCCTAATCCACCACACCGCATAAGATATAAAATGGTATCCCTTATCCACATCGTAACGTTCTACCGCATTCACAAGCCCGATATTACCTTCACTGATCAGGTCCATAATGCCCATACCCTGACCCTGATACTTCTTTGCCACATTTACCACAAAGCGCAAATTCCCGTTTACCAGTTTGTCCCGGGCCGCCTTGCTGCCTTTTGCCGCTTCACGGGCAGCTTCTTCCTCTTCCTCCCGGGAAAGCAGGGGAATCCGGTTGATTTCCCGCAAATAGGTAGAAAGAATGTTTTCGCCGGTGTCGAAATTTTCCCGTTCTGTCTTAGTCCGCTTCGTCTTTACTGCGGTCATTAATGCCTCCTCGTGGTTTATGCCTAAAATATTGCAAGAACCATGCCAAGGAGAGTGTGTTTGTTCAAAAAATCAGAAAAAACTTGACTATGGGGCGAAATTTAGCGATTTTCTTTATTGTAGAGGTCCAAAACCCGCCGCAGAACCCGTTTCACGGGCCTTTTACCGGTGTTTTAGGCTGCGCAGGAGTTCAAAAAGACGGCCGCATGGTTTCAAAAGAAACCATTACAGACAAGATAAAGGTCAATTCGTCCTATTATGACCCTTTTTCTCATGAATACCCAAAAACCGTGCCAAAATGACACAAAAAAGCCCGGACGCCAGCGGCCGGGCTTTCCAGATCCGGCTTTACCGGAACAAAACTCTACTCAATGATCGCAAGAATATCCTGCATCTTAAGGATCAGGTGATCGGTTCCATCGATCTTGATCTGGGTGCCGGCATACTTGTCGTACAGGATCTTCTGGCCGGGGCTTACTTTGATAACTTCTTTGTCATCCCCCACCTCAACCACTACACCGCTTTGAGTTTTTTCCTGGGCGGTGTCGGGAATAATGATCCCCCCAGCGGATTTTGTTTCACTCTTTTCCAGCTTAACAATGACCCGGTCTGCCAAGGGCTTTACCTTCATATAATCCTCCGTTCTGCTTGAGCTTTAAGATTTTATGTATTGAATATACAAAAACTGGATACCAGGGTCAAGAAAATTTTTATAAATCGCCGTATCATGTTCGGACGCGGTTCAAACAGCGGCCGATCCCGGTCCCTACCGGCCTTCCAGCCGCCGCAGTTCCAGCCGGGCGGCCAGATTATCCGGGTTAAGGTCCAGGCTGTAGTGCAGGGCCCGGCGGCTGTCCTCCACCCGGCCCAGGCTGCGCAGACAGCCGGCAATGTGCAGTTGGAGGCGGCTTGCGGCCTGTTTGTCTTCTACCCGGCCGGTGGCGGTTTCGTAACATTCCAGGGCGGGGAACGGAGCATGGCGGCTCTCCAGAATAAGGCCCAGGTTGGCGTCCGCCTGCCAGAGCCTGCGGTTTTCCGGGTCCGGCGTCCGTAGCAGTTCCTCCGCCTGATCCAGGCTGCCGGTTTCCATGTACCGGAGCGCGGCGGCCAGGTCCAGCCAGGGGCCCCGGATATTCCGGTATCCGGCGGTTTTTATCAGCATGGCCGCCTCTTCGTAGCGGTGCTGATAGGCAAAGTACCAGACCGCCCACTGGTAAAGCCGGCTGTCCTGGGGATGCCGGCCCAGGAGCATCCAGGTCTCCGCCACCGTCCGGTCCACCGTCCACAGTTCCGCCCGGCGGCGCAGAATCTCCAGGTCCATAAAGGCCGGCCCCGGTTCGTCCAGCAGGGCCAACGCCTCGTAGAGGGCCAGAGTCCGGGTATAGGCCGCCAGGCCGTATTGATACGACGGTTCCCCGGTTAACGCGGGGGGTCCCCTGGTGTTTATCAGGTTCAGCCAGGTGTCCCGCTCTTCCGGGGAGGGCGCCGTGGCGGCCAGGTTGTATATGCTGCGTATTTCGGATTCGGACGGGACCGCCCCGCCGGGCCTGCTCAGAGTCAGCCAGATATTCCTGGCGTTTTCGGGCCTTCTCCCCAGCCAAAGGGCGTCCGCCGAGCGGAGCAGGGATTTTTCGTCCGCCGCCCGGCTGAATATTTCCGCGGCCTGCAGGGGATTCCCAAAGTCGTAGTAGTATTCCCCCAGGAAATTCCGCAGTTCCGGGATCTCCGGCCGGGAAATCCCCAGGAGCTGGGCCTCTGCGCCCCGGTAATCCCCCTTCAAAAGCCGCAGTATGACCAGATCGGCGATAAGCCGGTCCCCGCTCTCTTTGGCCATGCCGGGGCGAATAAGGGGAAGCCCGGCGCTTAGCAGAGCCTCCCCCCGGTCCAGGGCCAGGGCGGGGCTGTTAAAATCCCCCGCCAGGATGGCAACGCCCAGGGCGAGGGGGCAGAGTCTGGTCTCGTTGATATGAGCCGTATAATCCCGGAGCATTCCGGCGCTTTCCGCCGTAACGGGAGACCCCTGCAGCAGGGCGGCGGCGGCCACCGCAGCCAGAGGTTCCGACCAGGGGAAGGCGGCGGCGGCCCGGCGGCCGGAATCCTGGTAGTGGAGGAGCATCCGGGGGGAGACCCCGGCCAAGGCCCGGCGGCGCTTAAGCAGTGACAGCCAGGATTCCACCCCCCGGGCGCTTCGCTCCACCTTGTCCAGCAGGGCGCTCAGGGTGTCAAGCTGTCCGGGATCCGGGGGGGAGCCGCAGATCGAATCGTATTCCCGCAACAGGCGGTGGAAACTGTCCCCGGAAGAGGCGGAGGGAGAATCAAGGTAGTTCCGGTCCGGCCGCAGCCCCAAAAATATCAGAACGGCGCAGATAGACACGGAAAGCAGCGTTCCAAAAATGACAACCAGCCTGACGGAGAGCCCCGGGGCCCCGCCCCTTTTCATCATGTTACGCCCCGGAGGACCCCTGCAGGGTCCGCCGAATGCTGTCCAACACGCCGTTGATAAAGCGGAAGGAGTCATCGGTGCCGAATTCTCTTGAGATGCCGATGGCCTCGTTGATCACAATGGAGGGGGCCACATCGGTTTGAAACATCAGGGTATAGGTACTTATTCGCAAAATGGCAAGGTCCACACGGTTAAGCCGGCTAAAATCCCAGTTTTCCAGGTGTTTTTTAATCATCCGGTCTATACCGGCAATGTTTTCTATCGTGCCCGCGATAATAAGCCGGGAGAATCCCGAAATATCTTCGTCCAGGGCGGCCTGTTTTTCCTTTTCCAGCCAGGAAAATTCCAAAAGCTCCTGCGGTACACTGGCTCCGGCCCCCTGGGAGAGATTCTTTGGGCCCTCTGCCCTGTTTTCCCCGGTGTTTGCTTCCCAGGAGTACAGGGCCTGGAAGGCCAGTATTCGTCCTTTTCTGCGGGATGCCATTACCAGTTCAGATACTGCTCGTAGATTGTTACCGTGTTTCTTCCCCTCCGCAGTTCTTCAACCAATTCCGACATGGCCTGATTCAGAAGCCCCTGGGCCTGTTCGGACATAAGCCCCTGGCGGATATACTGCCTTACACTGACCGGAGTGGGATTCTCCGGGGCTATAATATCATCCAGTTCCAGGAATTTTTGCGACAGAATTTCGATCACCTTGATGATCAGATAGGCGTCCCCGTTTTCTATAAGGGAGGATACTTCCCCCTGTTTAAGGTTAAACGCGATGTTAAGAAAATTTTCCCCCAGCCTCTGCAAATATTCCGCATTCCGTCTTATATAGACGCCGCGGGAGGAAACATAACCGCTCCCCCCGGCGGCGGCAACCCCCGCGCCGGAAGCGATTCCCCGTAAAACGGCCTCATCAAACTTGGCGGAGTTGGCGCCGATGTCCCGGACCAGACGGTCCGCCGTCTCCTTCGCCCTTGCCTTGGAACTGGAATCCGCCCCGAAAGGGACCGAAATAAGGTTTAGCCGTACCATGTCCGGCCGCCGCAGCTCCGACTTGTTAAGATTGTACCACCGGGTAACATCTTCGTCGGTCGGCTCTTTGACAGCGGCGTTAATTTGGGCCTGTTTTTTTGACATTAGATATTTTTGTATCAACAATTCCCTGCTGGCCTGCTGCCGGACAAGGGGAGCGTTGCTGCCGGCATCCCGCAGAGCCTGGGCGTATTCGACGTCCGTAAGGGCCCGGCCCGCCTGCTGGGCCAGATAATCCTTTAACGCAGCGTCAATTTCGTTCTCCGACACGGTGATCCGGTCCCGTTCCGCCGCCTGCAGCATAAGCCGCTGGTTGATCAACGCTTCCAGGGCTTCCCGCCGTTCAGCGACAGAAAAAGTCCTGCCCCGGGCCTGTTCCAGCGGGGCCAGCTCCGCCTTAAGCTGCCGTACCGTAATGGGGTCCTGCTTAATCAGATTGACCATAGCGACCGTCTGGGCATCGATTTGGGCGTACAGGGCGAAAAATCCGCCAAGACAAAGAACGGCGCCCATAAAAAATCGTTTCATAAACAATCCTTTTATCTAAAACCAATACGATAAAATGCGGTTACGGCAGACTATACACCTGCCTTATAGAGTATACGAAAAAAAAGAGCCCTTGGCTATTCTAAAACCGCCCGGATTCTCCTGACCCCGGCGCTGGAACTCTGCTCTTTTTGGATTTTGAAGCCTCCCAGGGTCCCGGTTCGTTCCACATGGGGGCCTCCGCAGACCTCCCGGGAGAAGATTCCCGCGGCGGAATCCCCAATCGTGTAAACCTTAACCTGAGATTCGTACTTTTCCCCAAAAAGAGCGATAGCCCCGTTTTCCCTGGCCGCTTCCAGGCTCATTACCGCCATAGTTACCGGCAGATCCCGCCGAATCTGCTCGTTTACAATGTCCTCCGCCTTCTGAATCTCCTCTTGTGTCATGGGAGCCGGGTGGGAAAAATCGAAACGCATCCGTTCCGCGGTAATGTTGGAACCCCTTTGGGCCACGTGGTCCCCCAGAACCATGCGCAGGGCCTTGTGGAGCAGGTGGGTGGCGGTATGGTACCTGGTGGCAATTTCGCTGTGGTCCTGCAGCCCCCCCTTAAAAGCCTGCTCCCCGCCGGCACGGGAAAGCTCCTGGTGTTTCTTGAAAGCCTCGTCAAATTCGGCCCGGTTCACCGTCATCCCCTGCTCGCCGGCCAGTTCCTCGGTCAATTCGATGGGGAAACCGTAGGTATCGTACAGTTTGAAGGCCAGCCGCCCGCTCATGATCTTCCGGGGATCTTTTAAGAGGTTAGGAAGGAGTTTTTCAAATTCATGCTCCCCCTTTTGCAGGGTCTCCAGGAACCGATCCTCCTCCTTGTCCAGCTCTTCGATGATAAAAGAACGGTTTTCCGCCAGTTCCGGGTAGGGACCCTGAAACCTGTCCACGACAATCCCCGCCAGCGGGGAAAGAAG
>JAIRXT010000068.1 GCA_031268125.1 Treponema sp.
GCGGTGGGTTCATCAAGAATAAGAATCTCCGCGTCCCGGTAGAGGAGCTTGAGAATTTCCACCTGCTGTTTTTGTCCCACCGTAAGGTCATTTACCCGCCGTCCGCCTTCGATGGTGAAGCGGTGGACTCCGATAAAGGCGTTGACCTGATCCAGGGCTTTCCGGTGGTTGTAGAAAATTCCCCCTATCCGGGGCTCAATGCCCATGACTACATTTTGCGCCACGGTTAAATCGGGGAAAAGCATGAAGTGCTGGTAGACCATGCCGATTCCCAGCCGCTTTGCCGACAGCGGGTTGGGGATTTTGACCTGTTTCCCCCGGATAAAAATTTCCCCCTCCGTGGGCTGTTCTACCCCGCAGAGAATCTTCATCAGCGTTGTTTTTCCCGCCCCATTCTCCCCCGCCAGACAGAGAATCTCCGCCTGCCTCAATTCCAGGCTGATCCGGTCGTTCACACGGCGGACCGTGCCGGGGTAAACCTTGGTGATGTTGTGCAGCTTTACTGCGTACTGTTCCACCGGTTCAGCGCAGGGGGGGCGCCGTATAACTGATCCGCCCGGCGCGGATATCGTTCATAAATACTTCGAATTTATCGCGGATGTCCTGGGGAAGAGCGGCGGTATAATCAGGATCATCGGCGATAAAATCCAGATACCCCTCTTTAAGGCCGACGGTGCGGGAGGACCCATAGATGATTTTCCCCGCAAGGGCATCGGCCAGAATTTCTTCGGCCAGTTTTTTTTGCCCCATGAAACCGCAGCCCACGATGAATCCCGGCGCTTGTTTATACTCGTTGGTGTTGTGCCACACCACATAAGCCCCCCGCTGCGCCGCGCTGCGGACAAGGCCCTGAGCGGCGCCGCCCGCAATGGAAGCGAACACATCCACGCCGGCATCGATCATGCTTCCGGCAAGTTCCGCGGCCTTGTTGGCATCGAACCAGTTGCCGATAACCCGGAAGTCGAGTTCAATTGCCGGATCCGCCCGGCGGGCCCCGTCCAAAAATCCGGGGACAATGTGCCTGTTGAGTATGGGGTACTCCTGGGCGGCAATAAAACCGATTTTTTTCTCCCCATTCGCATGGGGCATGGAACTGGTAGTTACCAGTCCCGCCAGATAACCCAGGTAGAAGGACTGTTCGTATTGGTTGTAAAGGTAGGTGCTGATCTGGGGATTACCCCGGAACTCCGCATCGGTAATGATGAATTTTTGACCGGGGAATCTTTTCCCCACATTCGCACAGATCTCCGGCAGCGAGGGATTGGATCCGAGCACCAGATCGTACTCCCCCCCTGCCACCAGTGAAGTAAGCTGTTCCTCCCATTCCGCCTGGTTAAAGCCTGCCTCGTAGACCTTGATTACGGTGTTGGCATGGGACGCGGCAAAGGACTGCGCCCCTTCCACCAGGAGTTCGTAGGGCGGACTGCCCGCCACTACGCCGGTGATATAAACCAGCACCGAAAACCGGTCCGCTTCCGCGGCGCCCGGCGCCCGGTTTCCCGCCGCAAAAATCCGGACCGCCAGAAGAACCGCCAGCACCGCAACAATTCCCCTTTTCATGGTATGCCTCCTGCCGCAAACCCCGGGCCACAAAAAAGCCCTTGGGGATCACTCCCCAAGGGCGTTAGCTTCGGAAATTCAAGATCGCCAAAAGGCGGCGCCTGTAGGCGGGCCTGCGCGCGGTCATGATTTTCTTCCGTCCGGACTGTACCGTCGGCACCGGAATCTCACCGGTTCAATCCTGCCCCGCAGGGGCCGGACTCGCGGGCTTTACCGCCGGTGGGGAATTGCCGGGTCTCCGGCTCACCCTGCCCTGAAAATCTTACTCCATGTTAAGCGCAGGACCGGGAAAGGTCAAGTCACAGAAGCTCGATTTCAGCAATTCAAAGTTTAACCAGGGACGGTGGTATAGAGATGTATACATTTGACGGCCTTCTTCCCTTTGGCATAAGCTGCCTAACGGTTAAACTTTGAATTGCTGGCTCGATTTTCGCCGTGTTATTTTTTTTCGGCATTGGTTATAATACTGCTATGAAACAGATAGCCCTGACGGGCATTAAGCCCACCGGAATTCTCCACATCGGCAATTACTTTGGGGCCATTAAACCGGCCCTGGCCCTGACCGGGAACTACGATGCCCGGTACTTCATTGCCGATTACCACGCGTTGAACACGATAAAAGACCCCAAAGAACTTTCGGCCCTGATCCGGCAGGTGGCCGCCGGCTGGCTGGCCGCCGGTCTTGATCCCGATCAGGTTATCTTTTACCGGCAGAGTTCCGTCCCCGAAACCCTTGAACTTTGCACCCAGCTTATGGCCTTTACCACCAAGGGTTTGATGAACCGGGCCCATGCTTACAAGGCGGCGGTCCAGGCCAATACAGAACGGGGGGAAGACCCGGACGCGGGGATCAACATGGGGCTCTACACCTACCCGGTGCTTATGGCTGCGGATATTATGCTTTTTGACAGCGATGTGGTCCCCGTGGGACAGGACCAGGTTCAGCATATCGAGATGGCCCAGGATATTGCCCAGGCGGTGAACTACAACTACCGGCAGGAGGTACTCAAGGTTCCCCAGGCCCTGGTTCAAAAATCGGTGGCCGTGGTTCCCGGCCTTGACGGCAGAAAGATGAGCAAAAGCTACGGCAACACCATCCCCCTCTTTGCCCCGGAAAAGGAACTGCGGAAGCTTATCATGCGGATCGTTACCAACTCCCAGGCCGTGGAGGAGCCCAAGGACCCGGAGGGCAGCCAGATTTTCCTGCTCTACAAACTCTTTGCCGCGGCGGAGGAACAGACCGCCCTGGCCGCCCGTTACCGCGGGGGCGGCATGGGCTGGGGGGAGGCCAAGGAGGAACTGTTCCGGGTGGTCAACCGGGAGTTAAGCCCCATGCGGGAACGATTCGAAGCCCTTATAACGAACCCCGGGGCCCTGGACGACATTCTTAAACGGGGGGCGGAAAAGGCCCGGGTCATTGCCCGGGCCACGGTGGGCCGTTTCCGTGCCGCCGCCGGCATCGATTCATAAAAAACCCTACGGACCTGAACTTGACCCGGCATTTGACGCGGTTTCTGCTGTCGTCAGAGCCTTGGTGTCAAGACCTTGGTGTCAGGGCCCTGGCCAGGGCTTCCCTGGGGTCTTTTTCCCGGCTGTTCAGGGTCTTGGCCGCCGCAATATAACGCGGCAGGTCCCCGCCGGATTTCTCGTACAGGTCCCGGTAGAAGCTGTTTCCCTCATAGTAAAGCCGGTAAAGGTCCAGATAGGCGTTGTTCACCGGGAGTTCGGAAAAGCCCCGGTAGCTGCCGCTTTTGAAAAGGGTATCGTAGTCCCGCTCAAACCGTTCCTGGCTGCCCGCGATAATCTCCGCCTTTTGGGCGAGTTTTTCTTCCCGGCTTACCCCGCTCCGGTAAAGCTCCTCCAGCTCCGCAATAAGCCCCCGGAGGTAGGCAATATAGGCACGGTTGTCCGCCTCACTGTCGTCCAGGGCCCGGTATTCCGGGGATTCGCCGCCGTAGGTCCGCTCAATATAGAGCCGGGCCCCTTCGGTCCCCACAAATTCCGCCAGTTCCTCGTTAAATTGGGACTGGTTTTTAAGGTACACCGTGGCATGGAACAATTCGTTGATAAGCAGATCGGCCAGCCGGTAGTCCGGATAGTCCCGCATGTAGGAGTACAGGGGATCCTTGAACCAGCCCAGGGTACTAAAGGCGTCCACCCCCCGGACCCACACGTCCAGCCCCTTTTTTTGCAGCTTCTCCCGTTCCTTCCCGGCGTCCTCCGCCTTGAAAAACCCCTTGTAGGGCATCCTGCCCACCACGGGGAACCACCATTCATGGCGGGTAAAGGAATCCGCCTCCGCAGCGGACACCACCGCCGCCAGATAATTCCGGTCAAGCTCCACGTACTTCGTATAGTTGGCGCTTTCTTTTAGACCCAGCTCCTCCATAGCGAAGCGCCGGATATCCCGGACCCGCCCCACAAAACGCCGTGTCTCCGCCTCCTCCGCCCGATCCTCCGGCGTTTCCAGTGTTTCCAGCTTTTCCAGGGGAATCGCCCGGCCCAGATAACCCAACAGGGTAAAACCCTGGGTAAGGGTATAGCAGCCCGAACAAACAAGGCAGATCACGGCAAGCAGGACAACGGCGGCAGCGTAGGGAAGATAGGGATACAGGGAACCACGAATATCCACCATATCAGTATACCCGGCGGCCCCCTGCAATCAAGCCTTTTACAGGGCATCGGCGTTTACTTTTGGCAATCTTGCCAACGGCAAAATTGCCGATGTCTGCATAGTACCGGCTTTTTTCCTGATCTCCCCTCTCTCCGACAGGACAGCGATGTTTACTGTGGTATAAAAGCCGGTTGAACAACACAAAGTGAACTGGCGGGGGAGCCACAGGCCAGGGGGGGACACGTGACCGAAGCCATGCGCCCGAAAACTTTCCGGTAAAACCCGTGTTTTCCCGGCGCAAGGCAAGCGTGGCCTCCCCTGGCCTGCGGCTCCCCCGCCGGATTGATTTTGGAGGAGTTCAACCGGCCTTTATACAAAAGTAAACACCGATGCCCTGGCAATTCTCATGTTAACCATTCCAAAACGAAAAGGCGCCGGGGGGGTCCTGGCTAAACTTGATCCGTAACATACAGCGGGGCAGGGATAGCTCCCGGAAAAGCCTTGTAGAGCCCGCCTGCGCTATCTGCAATACGCTCCGGCGGGGAATTCCAAAGGCTTTTCCGGGAGCTATCCCTGCCCCGCTGTAAAATCCGGGTTACTTTTTCTCCCCGACACCCCGCCCGGCTTTGGGTAGGGCGCCTTTTCATCTTTTCCCAAGTTGAGAATTGCCGATTGTCTAAGGGAATTCGAGGTAAAAAATGGTCAAATGGCTGCCGGTACGGTTTTATACTGCATAACGAGCGTACCATTTGACCGTTTTTTGGTTGGACAAGGGGGCTTTTTCGCTAAAAGTAAAATTGCTGACACCGGACGGAGGGCGGCGGAAACCGCTAAAAAAAATCCAAAAAATCTCAAGTATTCCCGTTTTAACGCCGAAAATGCTTTGATTTAAATAAACCCGAAACCGGTATCCGCGGCGCCGGCGGGGGTCTTCTCAATCCAAGGCAAGGATGCCTTGACACACAACATCCAAGGAGGATGACATGATCATCAATCACAATCTGTCCGCTATGTTCGCGGATCGATCCCTCAAAGTTACCCAGAACAGCCTTACCAAAGATATGGAAAAGCTCTCTTCCGGCCTGCGTATTAACCGGGCGGGGGACGATGCTTCGGGGCTGGCAGTATCCGAAAAAATGAGGAGTCAGGTCCGGGGTCTTAGCCAGGCTTCCGCAAATGCCGCCAACGGTATCTCTTTTATTCAGACTACCGAAGGCTACCTTCAGGAAACCCAGGACATTCTCCAGCGCCTCCGGGAACTGGCGGTCCAGTCCGCCAACGGAATCTACACCGATGAAGACCGGATGATGATCCAGGTGGAAGTTTCCCAGTTGGTAGACGAAATCGACCGGATAGCCAGCCATGCCCAATTCAACGGCATGAACCTGCTTACCGGCCGCTACGCCCGGCAGAACGGGGAAAACGTGGTTACCGCCTCCATGTGGTTCCACGTGGGCGCAAACATGGATCAGCGGGAACAAGTGTTTATCGGCACCATGACCAGTAAGGCCCTGGGCCTTGGGGACCCGCAGGAGGATAACTTGATAAGTCTGTCCAGTGCCGAAACGGCCAACCAGTCCATCGGTACGCTGGATTCCGCCCTCCGGCTGGTAAGCAAACAGCGGGCCGACCTGGGAGCCTATCAGAACCGGCTGGAACACGCCATCGTGGGGGTGGACATTGGGATGGAGAACCTGCAGGCTTCCGAATCCCGGATTCGGGACACCGACATGGCCAGCATGATGGTCCAGTACACCCGGGATCAGATCCTCAACCAGGCGGGAACCGCAATGCTGGCCCAGGCCAACCAGCGGACGTCTTCTGTCTTGCAACTTCTCCAATAAAGTAGTATAGTATTATAAGGGTAAGGTCTAAATTCCCGGACGGGAAACAGGACCTTATCCTGATGGTCCGGCGGGGTTTTATCTCTGCCGGACCAAGGCAAGTATTGCCCGTTTTGCCGGACAAACGTTGCCGGCGATCTTTGACATACACCTTCCTGCGTTTAAAACAGTACGGCGGCGCGGAACATCTTTTTACAAGGCCCTTAAAACGGGCCATTCCTGCCGGAATAGCTAGAAAGATGTTTCGCTCCGCAGGGCATAACGGGCGGGAGCTGCGCGAAGCTTTCCCCGGTGTGCCCGTGCGTGCGGAGCGGCTCCGGGCTATGGACGGCCCGGTGTTACTATGACGCAAGGAGGGTAATATATGATTATAAACCACAATATGAGCGCCATGTTTGCCAACCGCGGGCTTGGGGTAACCCAGGGGGCGGTAGGCAAGGAGATTGAGAAGCTCTCTTCCGGTTTGCGGATTAACCGCGCCGGGGATGATGCCTCCGGACTTGCAGTATCCGAGAAAATGCGGGGTCAAATTCGGGGCCTTAATCAGGCAGAGCGCAATATCCAAAACGGCGTGTCGTTTATCCAGACTACTGAAGGCTACCTTCAGGAGACCCAGGATATCCTGCACCGCCTCCGGGAACTGTCGGTACAGTCCGCCAACGGAATTTATTCCGATGAGGACCGGCTGCAGGTCCAGGTGGAAGTGTCCCAGTTGGTTGATGAAGTTAACCGTATTGCGAGCCATGCTCAATTTAACGGAATGAATCTTCTGACCGGCGCTTTCGCCAGAGAGGAGGGGAGCAGGACCATGCTGTTGCAGGTGGGAGCCAATATGGACCAGAATGAACAGGTTTTTATTGGAAACATGACCGCCTCAGCGCTTGGCTTACAGGACGCTCAGGGAGAGGAAGGTTTCATCAACATCGCTACGCCGGAAAATGCCAACATGGCTATCGGTACGGTGGATAATGCCCTGCGGTATATATCCAAGCAGCGGGCTGACCTTGGAGCCTATCAAAACCGGTTCGAAATGGCCGCTCAGGGTGTGGCGATTGCCGCCGAAAACCTGCAAGCCGCCGAATCCCGAATTCGGGACGTAGACATGGCTTCCGAAGTGGTCAACTTCACCAAGGATTCTATCCTTTCCCAGGCGGGGACTGCCATGCTGGCTCAGGCCAATGTGCAGACCCAGTCGGCGCTTCAGCTTTTAGGCTGACGGTAGATTATACCCTCCGGTCATTTACGGCGGGGCTTTTACCCGATCCTTTGGTGAGGTAAGAAAAAAACATTAAGGGGTTATAAGAGGCTTCTGGACGTTGTCTTTTGAGCCCCCGGGATAGGGAAGTTCGCGCTCTTCCCTATCTTATTTTGAATTGAATTTCCGTCACGGATGACGGAATGATTATTATACATGGAGGTTATTATGATAACCATTGCCGATTCGGGAGGCAGAGTCCCCGCTTTACTGGGGGACCCAATTTCCGAAAATTCAAGGACTCGTGTCCAGGCTGTCTTCGACAGCAGGGGATCTGTCCGGGTTATGGAAAATGCCGCTCCGGCAAAGCCGCCGGCCGGCCGGAACAGGGAACTGTACGACATTACCAAGAACCTTGAGCAGATCGGTCTTTCATTTAACCGTAGACTCCAGTTCGTCGTAGATCATAAATCCAACGAGATCAGCATCAAGGTCATCGACAGGGCAACCGATAAGGTGATCAAGGTGCTTCCGCCAGAAGAGCTTCAGCGGCTGCACTCCAGGATAGAGGAGACCATCGGTTTTTTGTTTGACGAAACTGTTTAGGACTCTTCTTGGCAGCGTGTATAGAGGATTAGGGTTTGCATGTCCGATGTTTACGTACCGGGAATAAGTAGCCGCTTCAATACCGACAGCATTGTTGAAGGACTTATGTCGGTAGAACGGCTTCCCAAAGAACGGACGGAACGCAATGTTGAGCAGTTGGAGACCCAAAAAGGGTACTGGCAGGAAGTCGGCCGGAAAATCTCCACACTGCGGGAAGGCGCCCGTTCTCTGTATTCTTTTCAAAATCCCTTTACCGAGCGGATCGGCCGTTCTGCCGATGAACACGTTATTACCGCCGGTGTTACCCGTGAAGCAGTTGAGCGGGAGTACCACTTTACGGTTGAACAGACCGCCCAGGCGGACCGTTTCCTCTCCCGGCCCCTGGAAGATTCTTTCCGGGTTGAGCCGGGGACCTACACCTTTTCCATAGGCCAGGACGAGATTTCCTTTGAATTCCGCGGAGGAACCCTGAAGGACTTTTCCGATATGATCAACCGCCGGGGCCAGGGCAGACTGGGTTCCAGCCTTATCGCGGTGGAACGGGGAAGCCGGGCGCTGCTTATCGAATCCAAGGTTACCGGAGCGCAGAACCACCTGGGCTTTAGCGGAGATGCGGAAAAACTGGCCTACAATACCGGCATGGCGGAACGGATAAACAATTCCCGCCAGGAAATTCCCTTTGCGGAAAACACCCTTAACTACCTTTCCGACCGGCAGTACATCAACCTTAACGGCCCTGCCCTTTCGGTCTACGCGGGGGGGGCAGTTTCCATACCGGTGAGCCCGGGAGTCCGGGCCGCCGCCCCCTGGGTCATTCAGTTTGAAACCATGACCAGCCTTTTGCCGGAAGAATCCTGGACGGAGTCCCCGCCCCCTTCGGGGCCGCAGCTACCCCCTGCGGGAAATATTAGCTATGGGGGCATTACTGTTGAAAACGATCCTATTTCCGCCCCCCTGCCTCCCTGGACCCCTCCCGCCCCCCCCCAGCGGGTGGACAACATGACGATGCTCAGCCTGGTTTTCTCCGACGGCAGCAAGGCCGGTCTGCCTGCGGTAAGCGATACCGCTGCTTTTAACACGTTCCGTTACGACATGGAAGAAACCGGCAGGGGAAAGACTGTTACAGCCCTGGAAATCACCAATAACAATACCCACCGGGACCTTTCCATCCGCAACGTACAGTTCTTCAACCCCGAGGCCCTGGGGGATTTCCGGCCCCGGAACGCAATCTCTACCGCCCAGGATGCCGTCATCACGATGGAAGGAATCGAGATACGGCGGGATACCAACACCATCGACGACCTTATCCCCGGGGTTACGCTGAATGTCCGGGGGACTTCCACAAGACCGGTAACCCTGGGAATTGAGCCGGACCGGGAGGGAATAAAAGACTCGATCATCACCCTGGTGGGAAATTACAACCGGCTTATGGCGGAGATGAACGTCCTTACCCGCAGCGACAGCCGGATCATCGATGAACTAAGCTACCTTTCCAATGATGAGAGGGAGGCCATGCGGACGCGGATGGGGGCCTTCTCCGGGGACAGCGTCCTTAACCAGTTTAAAAACAGCCTGCAGCGGGCGGCGGGCATGCCCTACCCTGTCTCCGGGGAAGAACAGGACTATGCCCTGCTGACCCAGTTCGGCATCAGTACCGACGCCCGCCGGGCGGGCGGGGGCGGCTATGATCCGGCCCGGCTGCGGGGCTACCTGGAAATTGACGAAAAAGTCCTGGACGCGGCCCTGGAGACCAAGCTGCCGGTGTTTCAGAAGCTTTTTGGCTACGACACGGACGGGGATTTGATCGTAGATTCCGGCCTTGCCTACACAATAGAAAACCTCTCCCGGCCCTATGTGGAATCCGGAGGCTTTATCGCCCTTAAAACCGGTACCATCGATTCCCGAATCACCCAGGACCGGCGGCGGATTGAGACCATGGACCGGCAGCTTGCCGTCCAGGAGGCGCAGCTTAAACTGCAATACGGCCAAATGGAAGGGGCCTATAACCGTATGGAACAGCTTTCCAATTCATTGGACAGTTTTAGCCAGCAAAACAGTACCGGCAACAGGTAGCGCAGTCAAACAGGAAAACCCATGAAAATTACGATTGACGGGAAAGAGACGGACATTACAATCGAACAAGAAAAGACCATAGGGGATGTCCTTTCGGCTCTGGAAGACTGGCTGCGAGGATCGGGACACCGGATCTCCGGCCTTAGGGTAAACGGAGAAACCGCCGGAGAATCTTCCCTGGATCGTTTCTTTGACCAGGAGCTTTCAACCGTGGAAACCCTCGATCTGGAGACCGCTCCCTGGGCGGAGCATGCGGTTCAATCAATCGTATCCCTTTACGGCATGGTTGGGGAAATGGAAAAATCGGCCTATGCGGAGCGGGAAAGCCTGGGGGCCGAATGGGCCGCCTTGCCGGGGGCGCTGTTCCTTAAATCCGAGATACCGGAACTATGGGATGCGGCGGAAAAGACCTTTGCCGGAGAAGGCCCCGCTCCCGGCGAACTGCGGGGCATTCTGGAAGAACGGCTGAGGGAACTGGAAAACCCCCGGCAGGAGCTGGCCGGCGCCGGGTCCCTGGTGGAAGCCCTGGCCCAGCGGCTTAAGGATCTTCCGCTGGACATTCAAACCGGGAAGGATCGCAGGGCGGCGGAAACGATGGGTCTTTTTTCCACGCTGGCGGAAAAACTCATCCGGCTTTTTAATTTGCTAAAAATCGAAGGTTTTTTCCCCGAAAATAAAACCGTAGAGGGAATACCGGTATTAACCTACATCGGGGAATTTGATTCTACCCTTAAAGACCTTATCCGGGCCTATGAAGACCGGGATACGGTTCTGGTGGGAGATCTGGCCGAATATGAACTGGCTCCCCGGCTGCTTCAATTTTACGAGACCATCAAAACATAGGGGGGTGGATGAGCGCTTACTTACTGGAACTGCCGCAGTTTTACAAAACTACCAATCCTATGGATGTGGTATATTTGTTTATCGGAGTGGCAGTTATTATTACTATTTTGATAATAATTAACATTTCAAAAAAACGGCTGGGAATTACCGATTCCATTTTTTATACTCCCCGGTCAAAAGACTCAGGCACACCCTCTGTTCGTAAATTTTCCCGTTCCGTCGGCCTGAATTCCGCCCAGTCCAAGATGCTTTCCTTTGCCCTGAAAAACGGCGGGTTTACGGACCCGAAACAGATAACCCAATCACCGGCAATAACGGACCAGTGCTTCAAACAGGCATACAACACCATTGACAAGGACGCCGATGCCGAAAAGGAAACCCAGCAAAAAATCTCGCTGCTGTTTTCCACCCGTAATGTTCTGGAATTCACCACCGGCGGAGGGGCAGGGATCAATTCCACGCGGGTAATTCCGAAAAACACCCCGGTGGATGTCATTATCGACGGAGAAAGCTATCCCACCCGTGTTGTGTCTTCTCAGGGGGCTTATCTTTTGGTGGAAAATCCGGTTACCGCCCAGGGAGATGCGGTTTCTGTCAACCAGAATAAACGGATTACCCTGTCCTTTTTCACAAAATCCAGCAACAGTTTTTCCGTAACTTCCACAGTCTACGGGACGACCAAGGTCCCCGGGAACGGCAATGCTCTGCAGGTTGTCCACTCCAATGCGATTAGACGACTCTCCCAGCGCCGTTTCCGCCGCCGGCAAATCACGATTCCCGCTGAATTCAGCCAGGTGCATCTGGAAAATGCGAACCACAGGCATGAACAGAAACTGGTTGTGGATAAAAAGAAAACGGCGGGCAAAATTTTGGACCTTTCCGTTGAGGGCTGCTCCATCCAGACCCCCTCCGCCGTATCCGCCGGAGTCCAGATCCGGATCAACTTTACCGCCGGTAACCAGCTTATCGGCGCTCTGGGAGAGGTCCTGCGGACCAACCGGGATAAGACGGGCACGGTGATGCACATTAAATTTCTCAGGGTACCCCGGAAATCCCTTAACCAGATCAACGCCCTTGTGTTTGAATACGCAGATACTTAGAATATTTGACGTTGGGCCTTTCACAAAACCGGTTGGGTTTACATCGGCTCCTGCGGTTTCCCGCCCAGGGGCTGTGGAACAGGCGCATTAAACGGAGGACCTTTCAAAAGTTGTTTTTGAGAGATCCTCCGCTATCTTAAAGTAGGCGGTTAGTCATGAAGATTCTTGAAATAAAAGACATTGTCCGGAAGGATGTGCCCATTTATTACCGGAGACTCTACAGCGGAAAGGCGGTTGTGGAACTTATCAACAAATCCCAGGATATCCAGGTGGATTTTTCCATTGAGCACAAGCCCACCGGTCAAAAAGAAATCCTTGTTACCCTTGTAGATACTATCGATTATCCTCTGATACCCCTTAGAACCGCCTTAAAAAAGGCCATTGACGATCTTGATTCTTCCGGGGGGCTCCCTGACTGAGTACCCTGCGGATTCCCCCGGGGAAACCCGGGCTTTGGGGCGGCGCATTGCCCGGGGTCTGAAGGCCGGGCAGGTTCTTGCCCTGCGGGGGGGGCTTGGGGCGGGGAAAACCTGTCTTGCCAAGGGAATTGCCCAGGGACTGGGGGTGGAGGAAGAACTAACCAGCCCTACCTATACCATTGTTTCCGAATATGAAGCCCAATCCGCCGGGGGTCCCCTTCCTCTTTACCATATTGACGCGTACCGGCTCTCCGGGGAGGATGATTTTGAGGCCCTGGGGGGGAGGGATCTGCTCTACGGCACGGGTATTTGCCTGGTTGAGTGGAGCGAGCGTATCCAGGGGGTCCTGCCCTCCGGTACAATCTTTGTGGACATTGAGATCCGCGGGGAAAACCGCCGGGTAATCCGTATTAACCTGCCTGAAGGAGAAGCCGCACCGTGATCCTGGCCCTGGATACCGCTACCGCGATCCTCTCCGCCGCCCTGGTATCGGAAGGGCGGTCCTGGTACCGGGAGATAGACGCGGGACTTGGACATTCGGAACTTCTTATGGACATGGCGGATTCCCTTCTTAAAGAAGCCGGTCTTGCCGCCGGGGATCTGGGGGCGGTGGCCTGTATGAAGGGCCCCGGCTCCTTTACGGGCCTTCGGATCGGTTTTTCCGCCGCCAAGGGAATGGCCTTGGCCCTGGATATTCCCCTTATCGCCTGCCCCACCCTGGACTGTATGGCCTACCCCTGGTCTGTCTGGCCGGGATTGGTGGTTCCCGTCATGGATGCCAGGAAAGGGCGGTTTTTTACCGCCCGGTACCGCGGCGGAACGCGGATTTCGGAGGAAATGGACGCCGAACCCGGCGCCATTGAAGAAGCCCTGCTCTCCGCCGGGGAACCTGTCATCCTGACCGGACCGGATGCCCCCTTGTTCTTCTCCCGGCTGGAAGCGGAAAAAGGCGCGGCGGGCCGGATACGGATGGACCCTCTGTACCGGAAGGGCCGGGGGATGGAACTGGCGGCGCTTGCAAAAAAAACCGCTATTATGAATAATGGGAAAGGTGATGTGTACTCCGGCCCTCAATATTTGCGTAAAAGCGATGCGGAGTACTGAGAGGTTTCCCCAAAACTTCAGTTTTTTGGAAGCCGTTCCCCAAACCAACCGGGTTTGGGGAATAACTCCTGATCTTGGAACATATTTGGAATATATAAAAAGTATATGTCTGATAACGGCCTAGCCATTTTGGAAGAACTGGAAATTCTGGAACCGGTTGAAGATGCGGGAGAAGACTACCCTTCCCATATCGGGCTTTTAGGGAGAGCTATCGGTCTTGGCAAGGCGGAAGATACGGATATTCTACCCTCAATTCCCGCGGCCCTTAACCCGTTCCTGACCAGCCTGTTCCCCGTCCTGTTTGTGAACCGGAATCTCAGGATCATCACTACCAACCAGTCCTGCGACAAGCTTTTCGCCGGTTTTCCCAGGATGCAGGGAAATTATTTTTTCGATATTTTCGGCAAATTTTTTCAGGTGGAGGATATTCGTAAAATCAGAGAAACTATCGTAGGGGGGAAAAACGGCTACTCCTGGAAAGGGGAAACCAGGATCAAATCCCACGATATGGCCACGGTGCAGACCAGGGTGTATATATTCCCTGCGGAGATCGTTAAAAAACCCGAGCAATTTGTCGTCATGTTTGACGATGTAACGGAGGAAAACAAGCGGCTATTGCGGGCCGTCTTCTTAAGCCTGCTGGAAGCCTCCAAACTCAAGGACAATGACACGGGGAAGCATATCACCCGGGTAAATTATTACTCCAAGCGCTTGGCGGAAGAACTGTATTACAGCCTGGGGCCGCAGTATCCCAACATTGATGCGGATTTTATCGACAACATCGGTTTCCTTGCCAGCATGCACGACGTAGGCAAGATTGGCACCCCCGATGATATTTTGAACAAGGAAGGCCCCCTTTCCGACTGGGAGTGGACGGTCATGCGGGAACATACCAAGAACGGCGCCTTTATCCTTTCCACCTATCCCAACCCTATGGCAAAGGAAATTGCCCTTGCCCACCATGAACGCTGGGACGGCAGCGGCTACCCGTTTCAGCTTGAGGGGGAGATGATCCCTCTGGCGGCCCGGATTGTCTCTGTCGCCGATGTCTACGACGCGCTGAGGATGCAGCGGAGCTACAAGCCCTCGTTAAGCCACGAAGTGTCGGTATCGAAAATGATGGAGGAACGGGGGACTCATTTTGACCCCTTCCTTATCGAAGTTTTCCGCATCATCGCCGACGAATTCGATAAAATTTTCGAAACCAACCGGGACAACGGGTAGTACCCTGTAAAGAC
>JAIRXT010000184.1 GCA_031268125.1 Treponema sp.
CCAGCTTGTCCCGGAGCAATTTTTCTGCCCGGAACACATGGGACTTGATGGTGTTAACCGGAAATCCTGTTATCATCTCAATCTCCTGATAGGACCGGTCATAAAAGAAAAACAGGTCCACACAGGTTTTGTAACGTTCCGGAAGATCCCGTACCGCCTCCAGAACCGCGTCCCTGGCGGCTCCGCGCAGCGCGCTCCGTTCCGGGGTATCCCCGTCTATTACCGGGTCTTCCTCGGCAAGACTCCGGTATTCCCGCCTCCGGTTCACTCCGTTGATCGCCGTATTGTAGGCGATCTTATACAGCCAGGTGGAAAACCGGGACCGTCCCTCAAACCGGGAAAGGTTCCTGAACGCCTTTAGAAACACCTCCTGGGTAAAATCCGCAGCATCCTCCGCGTTACGGAAGAAACTCAACCCCATCCCGTACACCACCCGTTCATGGCGGTTTACCAAAACCCGGAACTTATCCCTCTGTCCTGAGACGATCTGGGCGACGATCAACTGATCGTCAGAGATCAGCGGATCTTCCATTTCGTCCCCGCCGGTCACGCGGCTTTCTCGCCGCGCCGTATCCCGTAATACACCAAAAGCCCTATGCCGACAGACAGGGGAATAATACCGCCCAACAGACCGTAATTCCTTCCCTGAATCAGAGCCAGAAAAACGGTCAAACTAAGCCCTACGCAGGTCAGCAACAACCCCGCAAGCAGGCTGAAAGAAGGCATGTCAAAATCGGGCTTATCATAGCGGCCTGTTTTGATGAGCAAAACCCTGCGCCGGTGATTCCAGAGCAAATAGAAAAACACCACCACCGACCCCATCACGATGCCCACAATGGGAATAAGCGCAATGATGATCTGAACAGCCATAGAACACAACTCCTTACATGGATATTTAAGCTATCCTCATTATACTCACAAACCGGTATCCCAACTATATTTAGACACAACCGGGGATAAACGGTTGCGGTTAAAAAAACGTGGTTCTTTTATACTATACCGGCGGCGGTTTTCTTTTACGACGAAACAAAAACCATCCCAAAGTCCCGGCAAAGGTACTGCGCGGCAATCCTGCCGGAAAGAAGGGCGGGCGGCATACCGCCGGGAGGCATAACACGCTGACCGGCAAAATAGACGTTGTTCATCCCTTTCACCTTACGGGGATACGCGGCCCGCCGTTGCCCGGGAGCTGTCCTGGTCATCCAGGAACCGTGATAGGTGCCGCAATAGCGCTCGTAGGTAAGGGGCGTTGCCGTATCCCTGACTGCGGCTTTGCCCTTCAGCATCGGGTATCTTTCTTCCAGCCTGCTTAATACCGTATCGGAAAGTTCCCGCTTGCGATCTTCGTACTCCCCCTTCTCCTTTGCGCGTTTCCAATACGCATAAGTATCGCCATTAGATAGGGTAACGGTTACCGCGGAGCATCCCGCGGGCGCGTATCCGGCATACCGGGCGTAATTATGGAAACCAAGGCTCTTTATGGGCATACCCGCGCAGTCAAAAGGCTTGTCCAGGGCAAACACCGCCGTTTCCGGCAGTTCCGAAAGGTCAGCCTCAAAACCGTAACAGAGAAAGGCATTCATCGTAAGTTCCGTACCTTGGCGCATGGCCTTCACCCAAGGGTCGCTGAGGGGCTTGTCAAAGAGGGTGTCCGCTACGGCAAGGGTATCGGCGGTGACTATCACCGCATCGGCGGAGATGGTCTCTCCTCGGACAGAAACCCCCGTAGCCCTGCCGCCGGAGACCAATACCTGGTCTACACGGGAGCCGTAGCGGATTTTGCCGCCCAATCCGGTAAACCGTTTCTCCATGTTCCCCGCCATTACCAGGGAACCGCCTTCAAGATAGCCCCCATCCCCGGAGACATAGCATCCCAGGATGAAAAACAGGGACATGGCGTCATAGCCGGAACCCACCACGTTCGACAGGAGGAGCCGCAATGCGGGATTTCTGAACCGGCCCGCATAATCTTCAGCAGTGATGCTTCGCAAAGACACCATACGGGACAAGGCGGGGATCATCCCGCAAAGATCTCCCAACCGGATCGGATGTTTCTCCTTGACCTTAAGCCAGGGTATATCCATTATCGGGATGAATATCCGGGCAAAACGCCGCATATCCCGGCAGAGTTCCCGTATAGCAGCCGTATCCTCCGGGGCTGTCTCATACAGGTGGGTTTCAAATTTCGCTATATCCCGGTAAAAAGAAATACGCCGGCCTTCGTTGTCACAGACCAGAAAGGGATCGGTATAGATGATCCGTGTAGCGTCGTTAATGGCTCCCACCTCCCTCCAGAGCCTGTTGAAGGACTTTCCGTCTCCCGATCCGTTAAGCCAGTGCATACCCCCCTCAAAGAGGTAGCCTTTCCGCCGCCAGCTTGTACAATTACCGCCCGGCCCGGTGTGGGATTCGCAGATGGTTACATCGAATCCGCTTTTTAGCGCGTAAATTCCCGCGGTAAGCCCCGCGGTTCCGGCCCCGACGATAACAATGTTAGGCATATATTCTCCTAGGGCAATATATCACGCTATAAGGGAACTATAATAGCCTGTTAAAATCAGCAATTCTCAGTTTCAACTATTCCGGGGGTTCCCCGTCATAGCCAGTGGCATACCACATGAAATCACGCCAGGACCAGTGCGGCGCAAGCCGCAACGCGGTCCTCTGTATGTTGAAAAACCCGTCCAGACGCCGTTCCCCCGCCATGGTCCGCCGGTAATCCTCGTCACAGCACCCCAATATCGTGTGAAATAAAAACGCCGGCAGGTTCAACAGGCAAAATACTTCGCTCGCATGGTTTTCCCCATGCCCAAAGTTGTGCTTCAGGTTGTACCCGTGATTTTTTAACACGTTGTTATGTTCGTTCTCTATCTTCCACCGCGCCCGCCCGCAGTCGGCCAGGTGTTTCACGTTCTCTGCCGTTACCTCCTTGTTCGTCACCCAACTGTTGAAAAATGTCCGCTTCCCCTTTTCCTCGTTCCAGATGCTCATTTCAAAGTAATTCACCGCCAATTCGTCGTGCTCCCGCTCCTCGTACCGAAGCGGCGCCCCGTTCACCCACCGGCACCGGTACACCAGACCTCCCGTTCCATTCCCGTCTGCTCTACTCCTCCACCTCGCTGTTCTTCACCGTGTCCGCCAGCCATGCGTGGCTCGTATCCTTGCACGTGAAGATAAAACTGTACCCCGCTTTCAGCACCTGCTCGCAAAACGGCTGGTGCGCGTATAAATCGTCCCCCAACAGCGTCGGCTTCAGCCATTGATACTCTTCCCCGTGTTTCTCCAGCCACCGCTTGCCCGCTTGTAACTCGCAATCCTGTTTCCCTTCCCCCTCTCCGTTGCTCACCATCTCCGGCATCTCCGGCAGCACCGCATGATTCCCCGGCATGACCAGCGTCCCCACCACCCCCGTGTGGTAATAGGTCGTTTCCCCGCCCTTCTCTATATGCAGACACCGCTTGCAGTGCGTATGCTTCGATGAATGGTACCATACCCCGTCCAATGCCAGCAAAACTCCCCCGTCAAGCACCCGGTACCCCTCAAGTACCCCCTCCCCATCCGCCAGTTTCAGGGATTTCATGAAAATATCGCCGAATACGTCAGGCGCTATCGTGTCCAACAGACCACGTATCTCGTTGTCGCAGGGTATTTCCTTCACCCCAAACAGCGTTTCCACGTTGTTCCGCTTCTTCCGTTCTTGCATCGCCCGCTGAAATGACAGCAATGACGGATGCTGAAAGAAAAATACCGCCTCCGCACTCTTTATCGCATCGGAGTATTCTATCTTGAAGTTGTGTTCCCGGCTCCGTTGGTCCGGCACTCCCTTCCCGGCTTCATCCACATACCCTGTCAGTTTCCCGAATATTCCATGTCCCATGCCCCCAGTCTATCACTTTTTTGAAAATGAGACTTGCTGACTGCCGTCGCATTCCGGTCCAAAAGAAAAGCCATTGCTGACAAGGAATTAAACCGGCGCCAACTCGGCATGGGTCTGCCTGAGCTGTTCACGAATCTTCAACCGTTGAGGGCATTTTTTTTCACAAAGACCGCAATCAATACAGGCGGCCGCATCTTTATACTTTCGTTCTTCAGAATGCCCAATAAGGGCATATTGTTCCCGCGCGTATCCGGTAAGCTTGTAAACCCGATGATAATTCATCAGTCTGAAAATCTCGGGAATATGTAATCCCCCAGGACAGGGCATACAGTAGTTACACCCCGTACAATACAGATCCGCCAGGCGGGCATTTTCCCGCATCATTTCATTAATCCGGGCAAGTTCCGTCTCTGTAAGCCTGGCCGGATTATCCGCAACAGCGGCATTTTCGTCCACCATTTTGATGGACCCCATACCGGACAGGGCCATAGTCACATTGGGATTGGTCAACACAAAACGCAGGGCCAATTCGGCGGAAGATGCCACCTTGCCGGGCAATAATGACTGAATAACCGGCGACGGCGCTCCCAATCTCCCGCCGCCTACCGGACCCATAATAACAACCCCCAGACCCTGTTCGCGGGCAAAGGCAATATCCCCGGTTAAAGACTGATCCAGCAGGTTGTATTGACAGAGAACCGTTTCAAATATTCCTTTTCCTTCACGAATAATCTGGCTCATATTGCCCGGAGAATCATGAAAAGAGAATGAAATATGGCGGATAACTCCTTCTTTTTTAAGCCGGACAGCCCGGTCCAGGGGCCCCTTTGGAGCGGCATTTTCACGAAATACATCCAAAGAAATGCCCCAAAAGTGATAAAAATCAATATAGTCAATATCAAGCTTTTTCATGGACGTTTCAAACATGCGTTCAAAATCATCCCCCGATGATGTTTTTATATTGTTTTTTGTGGAAACATACACCGAATTCCGCCGTCCCTTTAGCGCCTTGCCAACGATGATTTCACTCTCGGTATCACAATATAGGGGCGCGGTATCAAGGTAATTAATACCAATGTCCATGGCATGATGCAGCAGCCTGACACTCTCGTCATGATCCCATACCATAATGCCTTTCCGTTCACATTTTGGAAAACGCATACAGCCAAATCCGAGCCGCGATACCCGTACGCCCGATTTGCCAAATTCCGCATATTGCATGTTATCCCCTTCTACCGGATGACGCGCGGCTATCCCTTTACGGCTCCTGCCGTAAGCCCCCGGACCAGATATTTCTGCATGACAAAGCCAAGGATGATGATGGGAACCATAGTAATGCTGGCGGCGGCGCTGCTCTTGCCCCAATCCACCGCAACTGTTCCGACAAACCGGGCAATGGCAACCGTCAGGGTGTAGGTGTTAATTCTGGTAAGCTGAACGGCAAACAAATATTCGTTCCAGGAGTATTGAGCCGCCAGAATAATCGCGGCTCCAAGAGCCGATGAGAGCAAAGGAAATACAATACGCCAAAAAACACCCATGCGGGAACAGCCGTCAATTCTGCCCGCCTCAAGAAGTTCTTTGGGTAATTCCCGCATAAACCCCAGAAGCATCCAGATAGCAAACGGGATATTAATGGCCGAGTGGGCAAGAATGGGACCGGGATACCCGCCGGCCAAATTAAGGGTACTTAGAATAAGATAAAAGGGGATCAGTACGGTTATGGGCATAACCATTTTACTCAAGAGAAGAATATCGGTTATTTTCCCTATCCACCGGGCCTTGCTGATCAAAAACCCATATCCCGCGAGAGCACTGAAAAATATTGTAACAATCGTACTTATTCCCGTAATGACAAAGGAATTTCTGAAATAAATCGTAAAATCATCCTGCAAGAAAATTTTGGTATAATGGGTCAGTACCGGCCTAAAAAAAACAGCAGGAGGAACAACGGAAATATCAAGGGAACGCTTCAGGGAATTGGTTACCACAAGCCATACAGGGATAAGGGCAAGCAGGGCCGCGGGAAAAAGAATCGCGAACTTGAGCAGACAAGGAAACAACTTTCTGAAAAACGCCTTGCTTTTTATGGTCATGTCAATATTCCTCCGCTTCCTTTTGATTAAACCGGGAAAACGCTATGCCAAATACCAGAAAGGAAACCACCATGGCAAGAATTCCGATAGACATGGCATATCCCATTTCCGGAGTAACAAAAGCCTTGCGGAATGCATACATCGTAACAGAAAGCGTCGCGTTATTCGGTCCTCCGCCGGTAAGGGAAACAATAATATCATAGACTTTTATGGTATCCACCCCCGCGGTTATGATTACCACCATATATAAATGGCGCAGATGGGGCAGGGTAATACGGAAAAAGGTATTCATAAAGCCGGAACCATCAATCCGGGCAGCTTCGTAGAGTTCATTGGGAATAGCGGCAAGTCCCGCGGAAATCACAATAATCACAAAGGGCGCCACCTGCCACCAGTGGGCCATGGCAGTACAAAGAAGCGCCGTAGAAGCCCCTGACAGACCGGGAAACTGGGCGACTCCTATTCCAAACAGCCCCAAAAACCAATAAATAATCCCGGACAGCGGATCAAGCATATACCGCCAGATCAAACCGATAATTATCGGAGATATGAGCAGAGGGATGGTGATAATAGGCCTCAGCAGCCTGCCGGATCGATTTCCAATATTATGTAAACCCAGAGAAATGATTGTTCCCAGGATCACATCGCCGCCTATGGCCATTACCGTAAATTCAAGGGCAACCAGGAGGCTCCGCCATACAAGAGGATCCCCCACCATACGGATATAATTATCCAGGCCGATAAAATCCCGCGCCAGATCAATCTTTCCAAAATTGTAATTTAACAGACTGATGAATAATCCATATCCAATCGGAATAACCTGAACAAACGCAACTACCGCCAGCGCGGGCAAAATCAACAGGAAGGAAAGCAATTCCCCCCTTTCAAGTAACTGGCTCCTGATTGCCAACCGCATAACAACTCCGTATCAATACGAAAAAGGCGTATCGGAAGCGTTTCCGGTACGCCTTCGTCAATGCTACCGCATTCCGTGCTTACTGCCGCAGATCGACTCCGGTATATTCGGCCTGAACCTCGGCTAAAACAGTTTCGGGATCTCTGCCGGTAGTAGCGATTTCATTAAGCGCGGCCTGAAGCCGCTGAACCATTTCCGCACCCTTGATGGAAGTTGGCATGGTCTTTATCCGCTGCATGGATTCCTTGACCGCGCCAAAGAAGGGATATTTGGCGGCAATGTCGGGATCGTTCAGGGTCGTATTGATGGCCGTGGTCTGCCCGTTCATTATGGACTGCTTTTTTTCAGTCTCCGGACTGACAAGCCAAGCCAGAAAATCAAATGCCTCCTGAGGATGCGGGGTATTGGCCGCAATTCCCCACCCCCAGTAACTGGCGCAGGACACAATGGGCCTTCTGGTGGGTACAGGCCGATACGCTACCTTACCGACAATCGCTGATTGATCCGGATACCCGTTCAGCATGGCAAGCCCCGCCGCGGTAAATCCAAACGGCGCCTTTGCTTCACGTGTAGCCTGCGATGCCTGATCGGTATGCCATGTGGGAGAACCGACAATGGCATATTTGCACAATTCACCCCACATTCGCACAGAGTATTTTGCCGCGTCACTGTCAAGCATCAGCCTGCCGGTAGCGGGATCAATATAATCTCCGCCTTCGGAAAACAAAAAGGTTGAAAAAATATCGGTTGAAGGATCGTTCTGCATCGCCGGCAAGGCAATGCCGGTTCCCTGTTCCTTGTAATACCGGGCCAATGCAATAACTTCCTCCATGGTGGCAGGGATTGATTTCCCGTCCCTGGCAAGCCATTCAGTGTTGTAAGTCATAATCTGGACTTCCGGTCTGGCGGGAAATGCATAGAGTTTACCGTTTCTGCTTTCTTTGGCAAGAAAATCCTGGCTATACACACTCATGTCGATACCGGCCCTGGCAATATAATCGTCCAGAGGCAGAACATAACCATTTGAAATGTACTCATCGGTCCATACACCGAATACAAATACCAGATCATATTGGCCCCGGCCTACAGGCTGCTGAATACTCGTTATCTGCTTCTGTTTCATGCCCAAATAATCAATGTCATCCATGACTACATTAATATCCGGATGAGCTGCCATGTAATCCCTAAGAACTACCTTCTGATCATCCGCATGCGGACCTGCCCAGCGGGACATGGCCAGGGCTGTTTTCCCCGAGGACTGCTGACCCGGCCCGGCGAATACCGGTACGGTCAACGCTACCATCATCACCATCAAGGTGATTTTTACGAAACATTTCATTTGCTTCTCCTTTCAATAAAATATTTTTTCATCCCGGCCGGGATGGAAACCTTAATCCTTTCGCCCTGAAAAAATCAAAGACCACCGGCATAGCCTGTAGTTTACATAAATCAAACACCAAGACTTCTTACGCCTTGGGCTTGATATTCAGATTGACCCCGAGGGTATCTTCGGAATCTACGATGGTCCAGCTGCTTCCGGGGTAGTAGCCAATGGTACGCATTTCATAGCCCTTGTCCTCCAGCTCCGCGATAACCGCGTCACGCTGTTCACCCATCTGAAATCCCAAATGGTGAACTCCCTGTCCGTGTTTGTCCAGAAATTCCTTGAAAGTACTGTCCCCTTCCCCAGGTTCGTGAAGTTCAATAACAAAACCACGATCCCTGGCGTCGATTACCGCAAGTTTGAGGCCGTAGTCCGACTCTTTGCCCCGGTAGGTGATATTTGAGCGGGGGCGTTTTTCATCAATCCTGATTTCCGGTATCGGCACATCAAAAAGTTCCGCCCAGGCACTGGCCGCCTTTGCAATGTCCTTTACAATAATGGCAACCTGAATGAAACCGTTAAAATCAATAGGGGTCTTCATTATATTCCTCCTGAAAAATAT
>JAIRXT010000069.1 GCA_031268125.1 Treponema sp.
TGCAAAGTATTATCACTTTGTCAAAGCAAAGAATCAAATGTGTTTATATCAAAGTGTTGTGCAAAAATTGGCGTAAGGTTTGCAAAAGCGGAGAAAGATATTGAAAACAAATGGAGTATAGAAAATGACATTAATGAAGCGGATTTAGTGGTTGGCATTGGCCGTTCATTATATGACGGTATGGCGTGCGGAAGGGCCGTTATTTCTTATGACAAAAGGTCCTATCGGGATCCCGGTCATGAAGGTGACGGATATTTGACTAAAGATAATATACATCAATCAATGTATAGGAATTGTACCGGAACCCGTGCATTTACGGAAAAAGAATTTATAAATGAATTGGAAAAATATAATCCATCTGACGGGAATGATATGAGGAATATTGCGCTTGCGGAGTTAAATGTTGAAAGAACAGTCCCCGAATATATAAAATACTGGAGTGAAAATAAAGATGTGATTATTCCGTCATCGTTTGATCTTCGAAAAAAAATCAGCAAAAAATATACCAAGGAAATTGAAGCTATAATAAATTATTACGAAAAATCACGTTCATGGCGTTATGCGGCGCCATTCAGAAAAATAATGAAATTTCTGAAAAGAAAAAAATAATAGCATAGGGGCCTGCGGCTGCTATAAAAATCGCCGCGGAGGAAGAAAAGGATTTGTTACCAAAAATTCCGTGTCCCTCCGCGGTTAATTGGGCTTATTCGACAACCCGCTTGGCACGCCGGAATCTGCACATTATACTAAAAAAATGCAGACTAACATCATAATTACCGGTGATTGCATCGAGGAGTTAAAAAAATTCCCCGGCGGTTCCATTGACCTGATCTTTGCGGACCCGCCATACAATATGCAGTTAAAAAACCCGCTGTACCGGCCCGACAGTACAAAAGTCAACGGCGTAAACGACGAATGGGACAAATTCGCATCGTTTTCCGAATACGATGAATTTTGCGCCGCATGGCTCAAAGAGTGCAGGCGTATACTCAAAGATTCGGGGGCAATCTGGGTAATCGGCAGTTATCATAATATTTTCAGGATTGGAAACATTATGCTTAACCTTGGTTTTTGGATTTTGAATGATATAACGTGGCACAAAACAAATCCAATGCCCAATTTTCTGGGGAAGCGCTTTACAAATGCAACAGAAACGCTGTTGTGGTGTTCAAAGGGAGAACAGTACAAAAAGTACACCTTCAACCACAAAATTATGAAAAAATATAACGGCGATAAACAAATGACCTCCGTCTGGCGGATTGGGTTATGTACCGGAGACGAGCGCATCAGGGGAGAAGACGGCAAAAAGGCCCACTCTACCCAAAAGCCGGAAGAACTGCTTAAAAGGGTAATTCTTTCCACAACAAAACCGGGGGATATTGTCCTTGATCCTTTTTTTGGGACGGGCACAACCGGCGCCGCGGCAAAAAAACTAAAGCGGAATTTTATCGGCATTGAAAAAGAGCCTGAATATGCCGCCCTTGCGAAAAACAGAATCGACGGAATTACCGCGTTTTTCCCCGAGTCCTGCTGGGAAGAAGAAAACGGGGAGAAAAAGGCCAAAGTACCGTTTGAAACGTTGTTGAAAGAACAATTGATAATGGCCGGTGAACTGCTTTACGCCCGCAGCGGCGCGGCCGCGGTTGTGCTGCCGGACGGAAGGCTGGAATACAAAGACCACGCGGGATCCATCCATAGGATTGGCGCGCTGATCCAGCAGACGCCGTCCTGCAACGGCTGGAAATTCTGGTGCGTTATGCGGGACGGCAAATTGGCGCCGATTGACGATTTACGGAGCGAATATTTAAAGACGCGGAACTTGGCGGCAGGAGGGGCGGACAAAAAATGCCGCCCGTCCGATCCCCTGTCCCGGTAACAGCTCCCCCTCTAAACCGTGTTAAAGCCCGCCTTGATGGCCTCCACGTTTTTGGGAATAAACTTGTGTTTATCGGGGCTAAAGAAGTTCGTAAGAATCCCCTCGATTTCCCCCAAGGCCAGCGCGCCGGTAAGGCGGGCCATTGCTCCCAGGGCCACCATGTTGGCAAAGCGGATGCTGCCGATTCCTTCCGCCAGCGCGGTGGCCTCCAGCTTGACAACCCGGATGCCGGAGCGGCGGGGTTCGTCTTTGACCAAGGTGGAGTTGATCACCAGAACGCCGCCGGCCTTGAGGATGCCTTCGCAGAGGGGGAGGGAATCCGCGTTCATCACCAGGGCGGAGTCGGGGACCGTAACCAGGGGGCTGGCGATTTCCTCATCGGACACGATGACCGATGCCCGGGCGATGCCGCCCCGCTTTTCCGCGCCGTAGAAGGGGAAGAAGGTAACGTTTTTGCCTTCTTTCATGGCGCAGTAGACCCAGATCTGCCCCAGGGACACGATGCCCTGGCCGCCGAATCCGGCGAAGAACGATTTTTCGGTCATTGGGCGGCTCCTGCATCTGGCGCTTCCAGGGTGTTTTTTATTTCCCCCAGGGGGAATACGGGTATCATGTTCTGTTCCAGCCATTCCACGGACCGGACCGGCTCCATGCCCCAGTTGGTAGGGCATTGGGAGAGGACTTCCACCATGGTAAAGCCAATGCCCGCCATCTGGGCTTCAAAGGCTTTTTTGATGTAGCCCTTGAGTTTGCGGGTGTTGGCGGGGGTGTTCACCGCGCCCCGGGCGATGTAGCGGGTTCCGTCCAGGGTGGCCAGGAGTTCGCAAACCCGGATGGGGTAGCCCATGCCGGCCTCCGCCGGGTCCCGGCCCTCCGGGGCGGTGGAAGCCTTTTGGCCTACCAGGGTGGTAGGGGCCATCTGGCCGCCGGTCATGCCGTAGATGGCGTTGTTCACGAAGATCGTGGTGAATTTTTCCCCCCGGTTGGCCGCGTGGATCATCTCCGCGGTGCCAATGGCCGCCATGTCCCCGTCCCCCTGGTAGCAGATTACCAGGCGGTCCGGGAGGATCCGCTTAATGCCGGTGGCCGCCGCCGGGGTCCGGCCGTGGGGGGGCTGGACGGAATCGAAGTCGAAGTACAGGTCCGCCCAGATGGCGCAGCCCACGGGGTTGGTGATCACCGTCCTGGTCCGCAGGCCCATCTCGTCTATCAGCGCGGTGATGATCCGGTGGATCACCCCGTGGCCGCAGCCGCCGCAGTACTTGGTGGGGACAGGGTAGAGGCTTTGGGGGTGTCCGTACAGTTTTTGCTCGCTCATGATTTTTTCTCCAGAATCTTCCTGGCCTCCGCAAAGACTTCTTCCTCCGTGGGGATAACCCCGCCGGAGTGGCCCAACAGATGCACCGCGGGCCGGGCCGGGCCGGCCTCCAGGACCGCCAGCTTTACGTCTTCCACCAACTGCCCCAGGCTCATCTCCACGGTAAGAATGGGCTTCCCCGCGGCGGCGATCTTCCCCAGGGCCCGGTAGGGGAAGGGCCACAGGGTAACGGGCCGGAACAGGCCCAGCTTGATTCCCTCTTTTTCCGCCAGTTTTTTGGCCCCTAGGCAGACCCGGGCGGAGGTGCCGTAGGCTACCAGGGTCAGATCCGGGCCCTCGCCGGAGAATTCCCCGCAGGCGGTACGGTAACCAGATGCCTCGAAGCGGACCTCGTCTTGCTTAATCTGCTCGTAGCGCTCGTAGCGGGCCTTGGTCTTGGCCTCAAGTTCTTCGGGAACCAGGTTTATCGAGGTAATGTGCCTTGATGCCCGTAGGGCATCAAGACTTCGAGAATCCCGTAACCGGGATTCTCGTGCATATTCCCCACCGGCCATATTTCCCACTACCCAGTCCCGTTCGGGAAGATCCGCCGGGCTTTTCTGGGGGGGAAGTTCCACCCCCTCCATCATCTGGCCGATCATCCCGTCGGCCAGGACGATGACCGGCATGCGGTACATGTCCGCCAGGTCAAAGGCCAGGTAGGTCAGGTCCGCGCATTCCTGCACGCTTTTGGGGGCCAGGACGATGCAGTAGTAGTCCCCGTGGCCGCCGCCCCGGGTGGACTGGAAGTAGTCGCTCTGGCTGGGGGCGATGGAACCCAGGCCGGGGCCGCCCCGGACCACGTTGACCAGCACCAGGGGCACGTCCGCGCCGGCGGCGTAGGAGATTCCCTCCTGCTTCAGGCTGACCCCGGGGCTGGAAGAACTGGTCATGGCCCGGGCCCCGGCGCAGGAGGCGCCGTAGACCATGTT
>JAIRXT010000249.1 GCA_031268125.1 Treponema sp.
TCAATAAAACATGGCTTGACAAACTGGGTCTGGCGGTCCCCCAGACTACGGCGGAACTTGCCAATGTCCTCAAGGCCTTTAAGACCCGGGACCCCAATGGAAACGGTATAGCCGATGAAATTCCCTGGTATACCATTTGGAATTCGGCCGACCGTGTTGTGTTTGATATTACCTCCCTGTTCGGAGCGTTTAACGACTGGCTGGTAAAAGACGGGAAGGCGTATTATGCCCCAACTTCGGAAGAATACCGCCGGGGTATTGAATGGTTCATCGATCTGTACCAGTCCGGCATCGTACCCAGTGAGTATTTCACCATGTCCAGCGACCAGTTCTACGCCACCGGCGCGGACACCAGCGTCCAGCGCTTCGGTTTCATTTTTGACTGGGTTGCGGATGCCACTATCGGCGGCAACTCCAAGGACTTTATCGCCATTCCGCCACCCGCGGCCCCCAACGGTACGCGCTATGTGGGCCCCCTTAACGAAGGAATCCGCCCCATTGAGTTTATGATCACCACCAAATGCCGGAATCCTGAGATCGTTGCCCGCTGGGCGGACCAGTTCTATACCCCCGATGCCACCTTCCAAAAGACCTTCGGCGCGTTCGGCGATACCACCCGGAAAGAAGCGGATGGTTCCTACACAGAACTTCCTCTGACTGCAACCTCATCCATGTACAATGACATTGGCGGTCTTGACGCCCGCAAGTGGATTAAGGGTTCCGGTGACTGCGGTCCGGGTTACTGGCCCGGCGATGCGAAAGCCAACAGCGAAGATACTAAAATATCCCTTGACCAGATGTACCTTCCCTACCTGGATATGTCCCTTGTTGAACCTCCTAATATGAAACCCACCGCCGCACAGACGGCGGAACGGGCTTCCCTCCAGGTACCGATCACCAGCTATGTTATCACCACCGTATCGGACTGGATCAGCAAGGGTCAAATCACAAATTGGGACGGCTATATTGCCCAGATGAGACAGATGGGTCTTGACCGGTTAACTGCCAACCACCAGGCCGTTTACGACGCTGGCAAGTAAGGCTTTCCCAAAACTGTTTTTTGGGAAAGTTCAATTGCTAAAAGACTGGGCGGTCCGCAATGGCCGCCCTTTTTATTCGCAGTGGGTGTTTTTTTGGGAATTGGGCCGCCGGGTTTCAAAGGCCGGATAACAGGTGAATACTTCGGTAGTAACCGTGTAATAGGGTACATACCGGAACTGCGATTCCCCCCGGATGTCCCAGCCGCCGTCCGCCCGCGGGACCAGGGCCGTTTCGGGATCGGCAGGATCAAGGGCTACGCGGGGTACGGCGTTCCGCTCAAAATCCCCCAACAGGGCCAGCAGGACCGGTCCCCGGCGCAGGGCATAACGGGGCTGGTTATCTTCACACTGATCAAACCCGGTGTACTCCAAAGCCCGAATTGCCAGGGGCAGCGTAAAGGTGATCTCGTCTCCGCCGCGCCAGAGACGGCATATCTCCTGATAGGTCCCCGCCCTGCCGGTGATCTTTTCGCTGCCATTCACCATTAGAGTTAAGTCTTCTTCAACCCAAGCGGGGATCCGAATCATGAAGCTGAATTCCCCGCCGGAAAGCAGACTCATTTTTACGTTTCCGTCCCGGGGGAAGTCCGTTTCCATTCGTAGCTGGTACGGTCCGGTTTCCAATTCCGAGGGGATAAAGAGGTTCACCCAGACCCCGGATTCACAAGTCATGTAGATATATTCCGGGAGAGATGAGATAAGCTGGGTTGAGGAAACCTCGCAGCAGGTGTTTTCGTTAGTAAAACTCCACTTTTTCCCGTGGAGACTTGCATGACTTGAGGTATGACCCTTTCCGTCCCGGCAGCCCATCACCACGTTGAACAGGGACTCTTCGATTTCGGCGGCGTATCTCTCCTCCCCAGGGAAAAGCTGCATAAGCCGGTGGTTGGTCCAGATCCAGAACACACTGCCGCAGAGTTCCCCTGTATGGCCCGTGGTCAGGTAATAGGAATCGGGCGGATAGGGGCCGTCAGCTTCGCAGATGGCGGCGGCTCCTCCCGGATGCTTGTAATGGTCCCGGTAAATGTCCCAGCCCCCCAGCAGGGCTTCCAGATACTTCCGTTCCCCAGTAGCCCGGTACTGATCGGCCAAGGCCTCAAACGCCAGAAGGTCATAACAATGGGGCCGGTCGCCGGGATAATGGCTCAGGGCCATAGGCTGCCGTCCGGCGAAGGCTTCGAACCAGTAATCCTGATCGTAATAGCGGAGGTTGGTAATAAGGTCTTCGTTCTTTCCCGCAGGACTGTGGTACATGAGGGGCCCGCCGGGGAAGCCGTTCGTCGCGTTGCCCCCCAGAAGCATATCCGGCAGATACTCGCACGCGTTAAACCAGTCGTACATGCGGCGGGCCAGGAACAGGGCATCTGTGTTACCCGCGGAATGGGCGGCGATAAGCGCCCTGGTCCAGAAGACCCGGTCGTAATTTTTCCGGTCCGTCAGGCCCGATACCACATCGGTTTCCCGGTTGCGGAGGTTTTCAGGAAAGTGCCGCAGGGCGTAGGATACTTCTTCGTGGTAGTAATTGTAGTAGCCGTCATCCCTCATACGGTTCTTAATATCTCCGGTGATGGAGTCCACGATACGGCGCAACTCTCCGTCTTCCTCCCAACGCAGAGCTTCGGCAGCGCCACCAAGAAGCCGCGCCTCGCTGGAAGCGGGCAGCCAGCTTACCCAGCCCCGGCGCAGGGGCCGGGTGGGAATGATGGTTTTGACGAAATCCATCGGTTCCCCTTCGCAGTAATCGGGGAGGGAAAAACAGTATTTCAAGTTGTCGATATTGGTCTCCCAGAGATTCCGGACAAGGCCCGCAAGAAGGTGGACCCCCCGTTGGGGAACATGGGCGCTGTAGGGCACGGGCTTCCAGTCTCTGGGACTGGTCCAGGTTTTTCCCCCCGCCCGCAGGATCCGGTACTCCCGGTCCATGCGCTCCTTGAGCCATTCGGGATAATTTACCGGTTCTCCCGCCTCAAGCCCGGCGATTTCCAGCCCCGTTTCCCCGTCCTCCCCCTCAATGGCGGCAATTCTTAGATTGTGTACTCCGGCGTCCGGTATGCCGTGTTTTTCAAAAATCAACTTCGGTCCTGCCGGACCGCCTCCGAGTTCCGCAACGATCTCCAATACACCATCTAAATACACTGCGGCCCTGCCCATGCCGGGACCGGTTATGGCGGAAACCGCCGCCGTGCTGCCCAGGAAATTGAGGTAACAGCAGCTATACCGGCTCCGGGTAACGCGCCGCCGGTCTTCGAAGGTCCATTTCCCAAAGTACTGCAGCCCCTCATAATCGGGTGCAATCAGCTTACGCTTTTCCCCTGTCATACGTACTCCTCTTTGAGAAAAAAGTATTTGAGTACAGAAGTTGTCCCAAAACTTCTGTTTTGGAACAGCAACCTTTAATTATTCCCCGGTTCAACACAAAGGAAATTCAGAAATGTATGCCAAACCTATGTAACACGGGATGCCGGGGAAAAATCTACCGCCCTGTGTTTTTGTCCCCGGCAGGAAAGCCGGGAACTTGTTTCCGGCATAGCCCTTGCTGTAGTTTTGAAACAAGCTCATCTAAACTGTGAAAACAGTCCATTTGCAACAGGCTGCTGGCAGCGAACAACCTTAACCCGGCGGCCAGCCCAGGGAACGGCCGCCCAGAACATGGCAGTGAATATGATTCACCGTCTGGCCGCCGTCGGCCTTGCAGTTGATCACAAAGCGGGCGCCTGTTTCGGCACAGCCCAATTCGGCGGCCAGTTCCCGGGCCTTGTCAAGGAGCCGCCCCATCAGGGGGGCATCTGCGCTTTCCAGTTCCATCATGCCGGGAATGTGTTTTTTCGGGATTACCAGGAAGTGTACCGGCGCCTGGGGCTTTAGATCGTGGAAGGCCAGGAACTCCCCGTCTTCGTAGATTTTCCTACAGGGTATACTGCCTTCGACAATCCGGCAAAAAATACAATCGTCCATAACCATTATTGTACTACAAAAAAAGCCCGCATGTCAGGCGGCCGG
>JAIRXT010000281.1 GCA_031268125.1 Treponema sp.
CGCGGCGTTAACTGGGTCCTGGGCCACAAGGCCCTTACCGTGTCGGTGATTCTGGTTTTGTTTGTGGGAAGCATCTTCATGATCGGGGTCATCGGCTGGGTTTTCATGCCGCAGCAGGAGACGGACAACGTAACGGTTAGCGTAACCCTGCCTCTGGGTACGCCTTTGGTGGAGACTGAGGCGACTCTGCACCGGCTCCAGGCCATTGTGGAACAGGAAGTCCGGGGCTATGACCAGATCGTGGTCAATGCCGGCAGCGGCGGGGGTATGCTTTCTCTGGGCGGCGGCAGTACCAATTCCGGGTCCCTGCGGATTGGCCTGGTTCCCTACGAACAGCGGATCATGTCCCCCGATACGGTACGGAATATCGTGCGAGGCCATTTTGAGGAATTCCCCGGCGTTGTCTTTAGCCTGGGAGGCGGCATGTCGCTGGGGACCGGCAGCGCGGTGGACATTGTGATCCGCGTTGATGACCTGGCGAAGGGGAAGACCCTGGCGGACCGGATAGTAACGCTGCTTAAAAGTGAAGTACCCGAGGCAACCGAACCGACGGTAAGTCTGAATGACGGTCTTCCCCAGATCGAGATAGAACTTGACCGGGACCGGATCTACGCATTGGGCCTTAATACCTACACCATCGGGAACGAGATCAAGGCTGCGGTGGACGGTATCACGGCTACCCGCTTCAATAGCGAAGGCCATAACTACGATGTGGTTCTTAGCCTGGCGGAGGCGGACCGCAATACCCGGCCGGCTCTGGACCATATCTTTGTGAATAGCCAGGTAGCGGGGGGACGGGTTCCCCTGTCCAACTTTGCCTCCTACAAGGAGGGGACGGGCCCCATGACCATCAACCGGGAAAATCAGAGCCGGGTTATCCACGTTACCGCCGGGGCTGCCCCGGGGACCACGAGCAATGTGCTGGACCGGAAGATCCGCAGCCTGATCAGCGAGCGGATCCCCGCAGAGGATGATGTGGTCATCGAATACGCCGGGGATAATGCGGAACTGGTGGATATGTTCATAAAATTTGTGCTTATCCTGGTTGTCGCCGTGGCCCTGGTCTTCGGCATCATGGCGAGTCTTTTTGAATCCTTCCGGGACCCCTTTATCGTACTGTTTACCATCCCCACATCGGTGATCGGTATTGTGGCTATCTACCTTATCACCGGTGATACCTTTAACATTCTTACTGCGGTAGGGCTGCTGGTGCTGGTGGGGGTCATTGTCAACAACGGTATTATCCTGGTGGACTATACCAACACGCTCCGCAAGCGGGGATTTTCCCTCCACGATGCCTGTGTAGAAGCTGCGGGGAGCCGGCTTAGGCCCATCCTTATGACTACGCTGACCACCATTCTGGGTCTGGTCCCTATGGCGTTCTTCCCCGGAGAAGGGTCGGAAATGGTGGCCCCCATCGGTAAAACCGTTCTGGGGGGCCTTTCGTTTGGCACCTTGATGACCTTGTTCCTGATGCCCACGGTCTACTATATTTTTAACCGCCGTTCCGATGAGCGGGCCGCCCGGGCCGAAGCCCGGCGGGAGGAAACCGCCGCGGGACTGTCGCACCGGAAGGAGAAGCGCCGGGCCAAGGATGCCGGCCAGGGCGTCGCGTCTCTTGGGGAGGTTCTGTGATGTTTCGTGTTGAGATTATTGCCAACCACTCGGTGGAGGAAAATATTCTGGAGGCTTTTTCACAGGAAGGGGTGGGGAAGTACTACACCAAATACCCCAATGTCTTTGGGGTCGGCCATTCCGGCCCGCGCATGGGGGACGCCGTCTGGCCGGAAGAAAATTTTTCCCTGGTACTCTGGTGTGAGGAAGATGAGGCCCAGGGTGTCGCCCGGGCGGTGGCCGCCGTAAAAAGCCAGTTTCCCGATGAAGGAATCCGGATCTTCGGCCTTCCCGATCCGGCGGACCGCTTTCCCCACGCCGCTGCCTTTGCGGACGAATCCGGTTTTAGGCCGCCGCAGGGTCTGCGTCTTCCGGCGGAACCCCCCGCTGCTCCGGTTCATCCGGCGTCTTCCTATACGCCTCCGGCCAACATGCCGAGTCCGGTTTACACATTGCCGCAGGCCGCCCCTCCGGTGTATCAGCCGCCGGTTTCCGGGATCAACGCGGAATACGACGGGCAGAATATGGACGAGGAGCACTGACGCGGGGCCATGTCCTATGTCCATCCCAAACTGCAGGCGTTTACCGGGGCCCTGGAAGATCTCTTCCGTGAGGTAGACGCCGAACTGGAAGACCGTTATGGCGGCCGTTTCCCCCTGCACCCCAACCGGCCCCGGCGGGGGGAAACCTGTAACCCGGAGATGGACGGTCTTTTTGAGGTGGCCCCGGATTTTACCGCGGGCTTCGGCTCCGAGAGGGGCCGGGGCTACCTGGTCTCCCTGCGGGTGGCTACCCTGGAACGGGTGCCCCCCGCTGAATTTGAAGCCCTTATGGTGTATACGGCGGAACTGGTAAGGGAGCGGCTTCCCCGTTTCTTCCCCGGCCGTTCCCTGGAACTGGTCCGGGACGGCCGGCGTTTCAAAATCACCGGCGATTTTTCTTTAGGCGAAGTTTAGCCTGTAAACGCTAAATTG
>JAIRXT010000008.1 GCA_031268125.1 Treponema sp.
AGGACCCGGTATTTATCGGAGAGGAGCCCCAGGTCCTTCATGATCCTGGCGCCGTACACCGCGGCCGCCGTTCCCCCCAACTGGTCCGATGTCCCCCGGCCGCCGATTTCTTCCGCTGTTTCGTAGCCCTCGTAGGGGTCGAACTTCCAGTTGGCGCGGTTGCCTATCCCCACCGTGTCGATGTGGCCGTCAAAGGCGATAAGGGTTTTTCCCGTCCCCAGGTAACCCAGGACGTTCCCCATCTTGTCGATCCCCGCCTCTTCGAAGCCTACTTTTTTCATTTCCTCCACGATCCGGGCGGCGGTTTCCTTTTCGCCGCAGCTTTCACCGGGGAGCCGCACCAGATCCCGCAGAAACGCCGTCATGTCCTTTTCGTAGGACTCCGCCGCTTTTTTAATTGCCGCAAAATTTATCATTTCTTCTCTCCTCTTGATTGTAATGGCCGCTAAAACCCGTTGCAAAACCCGGTTGGTTTCGCAACAGCCCCGTTATACCCGCATTTCCCGGTTAAAGGGCTTGCCAAGGGCCGCCGGACCGCCGTGCTGATTCTTCCGGGAGAAGGCAAGTACCGCGATAACCAGTATATACGGGAGCATTACCGCAAATTCGTAGGGGAAGTTGATCCCCTGGCCCTGCATCGCAAGCTGGAAGGACTGGGCAAGGCTGAAAAGCAGGGCGCCCCCCATGATCCGCAAGGGGCCCCAGTGGCCAAAATAGACCAGAGCAACCGCAATAAAGCCCCGGCCGGCAACAAGGGTGTCGCTGAACATCTTCGCCTGGCAGAGGGAAAGGTAGGCTCCGGCCAGCCCCGCCATAGCCCCGCCCAGGGCCAGCGCCTGATAGCGGATCAGATTCACCCGGATCCCGATAGAGTCCGCCGCACGGGGATATGTTCCGGCGGCCCGTACCGCCAACCCCCAGGGGGTTTTGTTCAGGATATACCAGGCGGCGGGGGCCATAAGAAAGGCAAGGTAGACCAGTATATTATGACTAAAGAATATCTGCCCAATTACAGGAATTTTTGAAAGCAGGGGAATGGGAAAGGAACCTATACCGGGGACACTCTGGGTTCCCCCCACAAAATGACGAAACAGGGTTCCTGCGGTTCCCACACCGAACATCTGAAGCCCTATGCCGGCTATGCCCTGGGGACTGCGGAAAGTAACCACCGCCAGGGCGAAAAAAACACCCAGCAAAGCGCCCGCTCCGGCGGCGGCGGCAAGGCCCAGAACATTGTAAAACCCGGGAACCGGGCTCCCGCGGCCTGCGGCGTAGGGAATCAACATCCCCAAAAAAGCCCCCATAGCCATAATGCCTTCACAGCCCAGATTAAAGATCCCTGCCCGCTGGTTAATCATCTCCCCCAGGCTGGCGATAAGAAGGGCCACGGAAAAAGGCACCCCCAGGGAAAGAATATTGACGGCAAAGTTCATTGCAGCCCCTCCTTTTTTACCATCCCTCCAAAAAATTTCACGTATTTTTTACGGGACCATTCCATAAGGTAGGGATTCGACAGAACCATCCTGGCGGCTACGATGACCAGGATGATGATTCCTTGCAGGACCTGCACCATATTGGCGGGAACTCCTACCATGCGCTGGGTCATATCCGCCCCCACAAGGAGAAGGCCAAAGAAAAATGCCGCGGGAATAATCCCCGCGGGGTGGAGCCCGCCGAACAGGGCCACCACAATGGCGCTGAATCCGTATCCCCCGGTAATCCCCTCAATGGCCCGGCGGTGCACCCCGGCTATCTCCACCGCCCCCGCCAAACCTGCCAGGGCGCCGGAAATACTGATGGAGGCAATGAGACATACCGGCACGTTGATGCCGCCGTAACGCGCCGCCCGATCCTGGGCGCCCGCGGCTCTAAGTTTGTAACCAAAAGAAGTCTTCCAAAGGATAAAGTAGATGACCAGGGCCAGCGCCAAGGCTATAAAAATCCCCGAGTGGAGCCTGGTACCGGGAATGAGCCGGGAAAGCCAGTTGTTTTGACTGAGCCGCATAGTCTGGGGCGTACCAACCCCGCCAAGGGTTAATTCCGCCGGATCTATCATGGGCCTTCTAAGGCAGAAGGTGTAAAATTGGGCGGCAATATAATTGAGCATTACCGTGGAGAGCAATTCGCTTACTTCAAGTTTTGCCTTTAGTATACCCGGAATAAAGCCCCATACCGCACCCCCCGCGCAGCCTGCCAACAGTACCAGCGGAAGCAGGATAGGCTTGGGGAGATCCGGCAGGGCAAGGGATACCGCCGCGGCCGCAATAATTCCCATAGCCATCTGCCCCTCCGCGCCGATGTTGATAAAACCGCTCCGGTAAGCGGTGGCAATTCCCAAGGCGATAATGGTGAGGGGAATAGCCCTGATCAGAACCTCGCAGATTAGGGAAATATTCCGCAGTGGTTCGGTAAGAATAACCCGGTAAACTTCAAGAATATCGGCGCCTATTGCGGCAAGGATAATCGCCCCTAAAAGAACCGCCGCAAGAACCGCCAGGATAATGACGCTTAGCTTGTAGACGATTTCGAAATGCTTATTCATCTTTTACCCCCGCCATCAGTATCCCTAAATTCCGGCGGTTGGCCTTTCCCGCCTCAAGCACCTTCCGGATCTGCCCCTTAAATATTACGGCAATCCGGTTTGAAAGATTCATAATCTCTTCAAGCTCCTCGGAAATAAGGAGAATTCCGTATCCTTCCCGGCATTTCGCAAGAAGCTGGTTATGGATAAATTCCGCCGCCCCCATGTCAAGACCCCGGGTAGGGTAGACGGCCACCAGGAAACGGGGATTCCGCCTTAGTTCCCGGGCAAGAATCACCTTCTGTATATTGCCGCCCGAAAGAGAACCTGCCGCCGCCGCCGTATTGGGGCTGCGGATATCAAACTGCTCCCGTAGTTTTTCTGCATGTTCATCGATGTAGTTTTGCTTTAAAAAACCCCAGCGCGAAAATTCATCCCGGTCAGTATCCTTTAATATAAAATTTTCTTTTATTGAAAACGAGGGAATTATACCCTCCGTATTTCTTTCTTCGGGAATATAACCCATGCCCTGCCGGATCACAAAAGAAGGGGATTTATTGGCCAGATCCGTTCCAAAAAACAGGATTTCCCCGGATTCAACTTTCCGCAGCCCGTTAACCGCCTCCGCAAGTTCCCGCTGCCCGTTCCCGGAAACCCCCGCAAGCCCCATGATCTCCCCGCTCCTTACCGAAAGATCCAGGCGGTCCAGAGCGAGAAATCCCCGGTCGCTTTTTACCGAAAGGCCGCGTATATCCAGGGCCGTTTCCACCGCCGGTACAGATTCTTCCCTTTTTGGAAGTTCTACCTCGTGTCCGGTCATAAGGGCCGCAATATCCTGAGGGGAATGATCCGCCGTATTCCCCCGGAAGACCACTTCGCCCCGGCGGAGAATAGTTACCTTGTCCGAAAGGGCCTTTACTTCCTGGAGCTTGTGACTGATAAAAATGATGGAAAGATCCGCGCTCATATGCTTGAGGAGGACGATAAGTTCGTCCGTTTCCTGGGGAGTAAGGGCGCTGGTAGGCTCGTCCAGAATAAGAAACCGCGCCCCCAGGCAGAGGGTCTTTACCAACTCCACCCGCTGCTGCTCCCCTACGGAAAGCTGCCAGATATAGGCATCGGGGTCCGCTTGCAGGGAATAGCGCCGGGTTATTTCTTCAATTCTGGAGCGGACCATTGAATAATTCAACCTTAGCGGATTCCACGCATCTCTGAAACCAAGGGCGACATTTTCCAGCACCGTCATATTGGGCACCAGCATATACTGCTGATGCACCATGCCGATCCCCGCGGCGATGGCGTCATTGGGAGACTGAAAACGTACCGGTTTTTCGTTGATGAGAATCTCCCCTTCGTCGCTTTGGTAAAGCCCCATGAGGATATTCATCAGCGTTGTTTTTCCCGCGCCGTTTTCCCCAACCAGAGCCAGTACCTCCCCGGCGTTTACGGAAAGGGAAATATCTTTACATGCCAGAACTCCGGGAAAACTCTTGGTGATATGCTCTACCCGCAGACTGCGTATCTGCCCATCAGAATTATCCATCCGTAACCTCTCCAGATTTTTGTTAGGCCGGGAACGCCTGTCTGTTCTGTCAAACAAAAAGCCCTTAAAAAACCGCGGTTTTTTAAGGGCGCTAACACGTAAAAACGCTATAACCTTGAATAATCCACGGCGCTCCAGTTGAGGGTATTGGCTGCAGCGCGGAATTTGGCAAGGGCCTCATCGACCTTTGCCTTGACATTGGCAGGGGCCATATTACCAAGATCCTTGTTGTACTCAAACACAAAACCGTTGTTATAGAAATTCATGGGAATACATTCGCCTCCCTTTACCCCTGCATCGAGTTTCTGTACAAAACCCACAATGACCGCGGAGTAGTTATAGGATGAAGCGGCAATACATTTGGCCTTGCCTTCGGGAGTATCGAACTGGGCCAGATCCTGTCCAAGCCACCAGAGATTAAGATTTGCGTACTGGGCATCGCTTACCGCCCTAAGGGCGCCGATAGCCTGCTGGGAAGCGCCGGTAAGAATATCGGCGTTTGCCCGGATCTGGGACTGGGCTACTTCCCCGGCCTTCACAAAGTCGGAGAAGGAACCGGTATGGGCCACAGAGATCTTTGCGCCGGGATTTACCGCCTGGACCCCCAGGACAAAGCCCCGGCCATAACGGGCGGCATCACCGCCATCAACCGGCCCTACATAACCAATGATATTACTTTTGGTGGTAAGACCGGCAATGATACCGTTGATATAACCGGTCTCCTCACTTTCGGGCATGTAGGTGAACACGTTTTGCGGCCCTACTTCGGCGCTGGTCCCAAAGGCAAAGGTAACATTGGGGAATTCCTCGGCCATTTCCAGGATCAAATTTTTATACTGTGCGCCGTGGCCAATAATAATGTTGTAACCCTGGGCGGCATACTGACGGGCTGCTGAACCGGCATCCACGGGCATCATTTTTTCGCTGTAGTTAAATTCAATCCTGCCGGGAAGCTGCCTTTGGGCTTCCAGAAGGCCGTCGTACATGGCCTGGCACCAGCCCTTGTCATCAATGGTGTTTTCGATAATCAGGGCGATTCTTACCACATTGTCTGCCGAAGCGCCGCCTGGGGCCGGGGCAGGTTCTCTTCTTCCTCCGGCAAAAAGAACCGGGGAAATAAAGGCCAGCAGACAGAAAACAAGCAAAAACCGGCCGGCCGATTTTTGATCGAATGGCCTTCCCACAGATACCTTCCTCATATTTACCTCCAAAATTTAAACTTGTTCCAAAAATCCTTTATTTTAAAATCAAAGCGGTTTTTCCAAAAACTGAAGCTTTGGGAAACCTCAAGATTCTTCCAAAATTTCGAATCCTGCAACAAGCCTGTTTCTTTGTTATAACATAATGAATCTATTTCTCAAAGCTGGGGAACTCGCCGTCCCATACCACATCCCGGAATTTTTCCGGGTCCGTGTTTCCTTCGGTGCTGAAAAGCAAAACCACCGAGCCGGCGTCAAGGCCCAGGGCTTCCCGCAGGTCCCGGTAGGTATCGTGCCGCAGCAAACTAAACACCAGACCCGCGGTAACCGCGCCGGATTCACCTGAAATAACCTTGGGGTCTCCCTTGAGGGGCACTCCCAGGACCCGCATTCCCCGGGCGGCAACCCAGTCGGGGGCGGAGACAAA
>JAIRXT010000253.1 GCA_031268125.1 Treponema sp.
GAATCTTCAAGGAATTTCAGCGCGTCGATAATATTGTCCCCGCCGGTCTTTACCGGGGAGGCCCCCTCCTTCCAGGCGCCGGAAGCGATGATCACAAAATCGTGTTTTCTCTTTAGGGCTTCGACGGAATAATTTTCATCCGCAGCAAAAACAAATTCCACCCCCAGGGCGCAGGCGATCCGGTAGTCCCGGTCAATATCCCCGGCGGCGATTCTAAAGGCGGGGATCACGTACCGGACAATGCCGTAGGGCCCTTCCCGCTTTTCGTAGACCCTTACGGCCACGCCGTTCCTCCGCAGGAACACGGCGGCGGCGATCCCCGCGGGCCCCGCGCCGATTACCGCCGCGGACGCGCCGGTCTTTAGTTCCGGCGCTTTCAGGGAAGCGATGTACCCCTCCTGGGCCGCATCCGCGGCGATCTTTTTCGCCCGCCGGATTTCCAGGGGGTCTTCATAATCAACCCTGGTACATTTGTTCTGGCACTGGTGATCGCAGATCGTCCCGGTAACGGAAGGGGCGGTATTGTCCAGGGCGATAATGCCAAAGGCTTCCCCGTACCTGCCCGCCGCCACATGCTCAAGATACCGGGGGATCTTCTGGTTGATGGGGCAGCCCCCGTCCATGCAGGGGGCTTTGGCGCAGTCCAGGAGCGGCAGATCGCTCCCGGTTTTCCGCGGGCCCGTATGCCGGTATCCTTTCCGGTAACGGCCCATCGCCGGAGCGGCCCCGGCAAGTTTTGCCAGGGCATTTACGTCGATGCCGTTTTTTCCCGAACCTTCCCCCATGACACGTTCCGCCAATTCCGCCAACTGCCGCAGCCGCTCATACCCGCCGGGTTTCAAAATTGTGGTGGCCGCGGTAACCGGACGGATGCCGGTTTCAAGAATCGCCGCCAGGTTAAAGAAGTCCGCCCCCCCGGAATAGGAAACGGGAAGCGTCCCCCCGAAGGCGGCGGAAAGTTTTTGCGCTACACGGATCGACAGGGGAAAAAGGGAACGGCCGGACATATACATCTCGCCGCCGGGAAGTTCCGATCTTTTTATGTCCACCGGAAAGGTGTTGGTCAGCTTAACCCCAAAGGAACGGCCTTTTTCCTGTGCCAGGGCCGTGAGGCGGCGGATCATATCCACCGCCTCGTCAAACTGCAGATCCTCCCGGAAGTGGTGATCGTCAAAGGCAATATACCCGTAGCCCATGTCGTCCAGAATACTCCGGGCCGTTTCGTAGCCCAGCAGGGTGGGGTTACACTTAATAAAAGTGTGGAGACCTTTTTCACCGATAAGGTAGGCGGCGATTTTTTCAATTTCTTTCCGGGGGCAGCCGTGGAGGGTGGAAAGGGTAATACCCGGAGACACCGCCGGGGACAGGGCCTCCAGGTCCTCCCAGCCGAAACGCTCAAAAAAATCGAGGTGATCCGCCAGATAGCGGTAACAGGTTTTCCATGCCGCCGTGTCCGCGGCGTTTTTCATCCCTTCGATAAAAGAATCGATCTTGTCCGATTGAATACCCTCAAGGCTGTAACCCACGCTCATGTTAAACATCAGATCCCCCGGCAGGCCGAATTCCCTGGTGAACACATGGCAGAGGAACCATGCCTTAACGTATTCCTCAAAGGCCTCCCCCACGGTCAGCTCGGTGGACCACTCCACGTTGTAGCCCTCGTCAACCGCGTTGATACAGGGCCGGGCCACCGCCTTCCGCAGATCTTCGCCGTCCACGGTCTGCACGGTTTTAAGCTCGATAAAGCGGCTCCCCGCCAGGCAGGCCGACAGAATATTCTGGGCCAGCTGGGTGTGGGGCCCTGCGGCGGGGCCTAGGGGCAAAGCGATCTTTTTCCCAAAGAGGCTAAAGGCGCCGCCGGTTTTATTCGCGTGCGGGGTTGGCTGATTACCGTAAAATTTTTCTTTCCGAATTCCGAAAACCGATTCCCGCGCGCTATATTCACCGCGGACCCAGTTTACCAGATCCGCAAATGCAAGGGGCCGCATTATCTCGCTCATAATTCCTCTCACTAATTCCTGATAATTGTGCCGGTCTTTCCTTCGATGCCGTCCTTCGCTTTTTGCAATAAAGTAATCAGAGCCGTCCTTGGGGCCGCTTGCGGGGCGGCCGCCGCTCCGGCAAAGGAAACGGCCGCCTGCACCTTGGGCAGCATGGAGCCTTTGGCAAACTGATTTTCCGCGATGTATTTTTTTGCTTCCTCAACGGTCATGGCGTCCAGCCACTTTTGATCCGGTTTGCCAAAGTTAATCGCCACCTTTTCTACCGCGGTAAGGATGATCAGCATGTCCGCGTTGATAAGCTCCGCCAGTTTGGCGGCGGAAAAGTCCTTGTCAATGACCGCGCTTTTTCCCCGGTACTGATCGTCCTGCATAGCTACGGGAATACCGCCGCCCCCGGCGGCAATGGGGATCTGCCCCGCCGCCAGCATGGCCGTAATCGTTTCCGCTTCGATGATATTTACCGGCCGGGGAGATGCCGCCGCCCGCCGCCAGCCCCGGCCTGCATCCTCCATCACCGGGATGCCCTTGGCTTTGAGAATTTCTGCCTCGGCTTCGGTCATAAAGCCGCCGATGGGCTTACTGGGATTGAGGAAGGCGGGGTCTGCCGGGTCCACCTCCACCTGGGTGATAATCGTAGCCACCGGGGTGGAAATGCGCCGAAAGTCCAACTCCCGCCGCAGGGTGTTTTGCAGATCGTAGCCGATGTAACCCTGGCTCAGGGCCACACAGACCGACATGGGGAGGACGGGGAAATGGGGGTCCGCCCTGGCGGCGGTCTCAAAGGCGGTTTCGATCATCCCCACCTGGGGGCCGTTACCGTGGACAATCACGATTTCGTGCCCCGCTTCCACCAGGTCCACAATGGCTTTTGCGGTTCCCTGGGCGGCGGTCATCTGTTCCTTCAAGTTTTCCCCCAGGGCGTTCCCCCCCAGGGCAATAACGATCCGCTTTTTCATAGGGCTAACCCAGGAAGCGGGGAAGGCCCCGGACTGCAAGATCGTCCAAAGTCTTTTGCGGGCATTTGACCTTGCTCAAAAAGATCATGGCGGCGATGATGTAGGGCTTGTGGCTGGCCTGCTTGTAGAGGGGAATGCGGTAGCGGTCAAATACCGAAGCGGCCACTTCCCCTTCTTTGCAGCTTACCCCGGAAATATCCGCCGGCAGGCAGTGAAGGTACAGGGCCTTGCCGTCCCGGGTGGACTGCATCAGCTTTTCCGTACATTCCCAGTCCTTGTGCCCGGCGTTCTGGGCCAAAAGTTCCTTTTCCAAAGCCTTGATACCCTCAAAATCCCCATCGCCGTAAAGCTTGGTCCGCCGTTCCATCGCCGCAAAGGGGGCCCAGCTTTTGGGATACACAATGTCCGCGTCCTTAAAAGCCTCCGCCATGGAATGGGACGCGGTAAACGTACCGCCGCTTTCCTTGGCGTTCTTCCGGGCGATTTCCTGGACATTGGGCATTACCTCGTAGCCATCCGGGTGTGCCAGGGAAACCTCCATACCGAAGCGGGTCATCAGGCCGATAACCCCCTGGGGCACAGAAAGGGGCTTCCCGTAGGAAGGCGAATAGGCCCAGGTCATGGCGATTTTTTTCCCCCTCAGTTTATCCACGCCGCCAAAGTGGTGGATGATGTGGTTCATGTCCGCCATGATCTGGGTGGGGTGGTCAATATCGCACTGCAAATTGACCAGGGTGGGGCGCTGTTCCAGGTTCCCGTCGTTACAGCCTTCCCGCACGGCTTTTGCCACTTCCCGCATGTAGGTATTTCCCTTGCCGATGTACATATCGTCCCGGATACCGATCACATCGGCCATAAAGGAAACCATGTTCGCCGTTTCCCGCACCGTTTCCCCGTGGGCAATCTGGGATTTCCCCTCGTCCAGGTCCTGGACTTCCAGGCCCAGAAGGTTGCAGGCGGAAGCAAAGCTAAAGCGGGTCCGGGTGGAATTATCCCGGAACAGGGAGACCCCCAGGCCGCTGTCGAAGATCCGGGGAGAGACATTGTTCTCCCGCAGCCACCGCAGCGCATCGGCCGCGGTGAATGTTGCCATAATTTCATCGATGGATTTTTCCCAGGTCAGGAAAAAATCCCCGCCAAACATGTCCTTAAAATTCAGGGCGTCCAGTTTGCCGGTGTACTGTTTAATGTAAGCCATAATGTTCTCCTATTCCGTATATACCGAAGGCAGGGCCGCGTAGACCGCCGCGCAGCGGACCAGGTCCTGCTTCCAGGTTTTTTCGTTGGGGGCGTGGGCTTCTTCTTCCTTGCCCGGCCCAAAGCCGATGCAGGGGATTCCGTTCCGCCCCATGATAGACACGCCGTTGGTGGAGAAGGTCCATTTGTCCACCTTGGGCGTACCGTACATGCCCTCGTAGGCTTTTACCATTGCCCGGGTGGGCGGGGCGTCTTCGGGGATGACCCAGGTGGGAAAGAAGCATTCGATGGGGTAGGAAACCCCGGTGTAGCTGGGGCGGTCGTACTGGTACATGCTTACTTCCGCCCGGTATTGCCGCACCGCCGGCAGGGCCCGGATCTCGTCCAGGGCGGTCTCCCAGGTTTCCCCCTGGGTCAGGCGGCGGTCAATGGAAATGGCGCACATATCCGCCACGGCGCAGCGGGAGGGGGAGCTGAAGTAAATCTGGGATACCGCCAGGGTTCCCTTGCCCAGGAAGGGGTCGTCCTTGAGCCGGTTGTTGAGTTCCTTTACTTCGCCGATGACTTCGCCCATTTTGTAGATGGCGTTGTCCCCCCGTTCCGGCGCGGAGCCGTGGCAGGATACGCCCTGGACTTCCACCCGGATTTCCATCCGGCCCCGCTGGCCCCGGTAGATGTTGCCGTTGGTGGGTTCGGTGATTACCACAAACTCAGGCCGTATCCCCTCCTCTTTGATAAGGTACTCCCAGCACAGGCCGTCGCAGTCTTCTTCCTGGACCGTGCCGCTCACGAGGACCCGGTATTTATCGGAGAGGAGCCCCAGGTCCTTCATGATCCTGGCGCCGTACACCGCGGCCGCCGTTCCCCCCAACTGGTCCGATGTCCCCCGGCCGCCAATTTCTTCCGCGGTTTCGTAGCCCTCGTAGGGGTCGAACTTCCAGTTGGCCCGGTTCCCGATCCCTACCGTATCGATGTGGCCGTCAAAGGCGATAAGGGTTTTTCCCGTCCCCAGGTAACCCAGGACGTTCCCCATCTTGTCGATCCCCGCCTCGTCAAAGCCCGCTTTTTTCATCTCCGCCACGATGCGCTCGGCGGTTTCCTTTTCCCCGCAGCTTTCGCCGGGGAGCCGCACCAGGTCCCGCAGAAACGCGGTCATGTCCTTTTCATAGGACTCCGCCGCTTGTTTAATCGCCGCAAAATTTATCATTTCAATTTCCTCCATAATGGTATGCTCGTCAGTTCATGAACGTTACGCCCTGCACCACGCCGGCATACAGAACAAATCCGGCGCGGTCAGCGGCATTCGGAATTACCCTTCCGCCAGAGGAGGCAGATCTGTACTGTCCCGTTTTGAAGGCCGGATCAGCGTAAAAACGATATACACAACCAGGGCGCAGGCCAGGCCCGGGATAACCGTCTGCTGCTCCCAGCCGAAGAAGGTCAGGCCGGGGATTAACTTCCGTTCAAAAACAACGGATACAACACTGCCCACAATAAGGGAAGCGATAGCCCCGGCGGTGGAAGATTTTTTCCAGTAATGGCCGATCACATAGGGGAAGAAGGCCCCGGCCGCCCGGAGGGTGAAGGAGAACATCAAGAGGTCGATAATGCTGGTGGCGTTCATTGCCACAATGAGGCTGAAGACCCCCACGATAACCATGGCGGCCTGGGTAATCCGCATAATCTCCTTGTCGGATGCGCCTTTTCTGATAAACTGTTTGTAAATATCGTTGCCGAAGATAGAACCCGCCCCCAGCAGGTCGGAGTCCGCGCTGGACATGGTGGCGGAGATGATGCCGGAGAACAAGAACCCGACGATCACCGCGGGCATGGTCAGGGAGGCCAGCACCGGCAGGGAATACCGGGCCCCCTGGGAAAGGACGGTCTCCGAAGAAACCTTCCCCATGTTCACCAGGGCCAGGGTAATGATCCCCAGGACGGTGGGGATAAAGGCGTAGACGCCGTTCACCAGGGCGGCGAGGACCGAACCCTGTTTAGCGGCCTTACCGTCCCGGGCGGAATAGTACCGGGACACCGCCTCCTGCCCCACGGTAAAGGTGGACACGTACATGATCACCAGGGCGGTAATCGCCTTAGGCCCGCCTATACCCTTAATCAGGTCGAAAGTCTCCGGGGGCACGTTGGCGGTAACCTGGGCCCAGCCGCCGGCAAAATTCACCGCAAAGGGAATCGCCGCCAGCATCCCCAGGATGATAAGGCCCACCTGCACAAAGTCCGTAATGGCGACGCTCCACATACCGCCCATCACCGCGTAGGCGGTAACCACCACCGCCACCACAATCAGCGAAGTCTTCCAGCCGATACCCAGCATCACCGAAAGGATCGTGGCGGAGGCCATGAACTGCCCTGCGGTAAGGCCGATAAGGGGGAGGAACATGGTGACGGCGGTAAAGACCCCCGCAACCCGGCCGTACTTCCGGCGGAAATATTCGGGCACGGTCTTCACCTCTGTAGCCCGGATCTTCGGCGCCAGGAAGGTAAGAATCACAAAGGCGATGCCCATGGTCAGCACATACCAGGCCGCGCTCAGGCCCCACTGGGAACTGCCCAGGTTGCTGGCCTTCTCCACCACCCCCAGAGAACTGCCCCCGCCGATCTCCGTGGCCGCCAAAGTTCCCGCCATAAGCAGGGGCCCCATCCGGCGGCCCGCCACCATAAAGTCCGTGGTATTCTTAATCCGCCGGGAAGCGAAATAACCAACCCCCAACATGGCCAGCATATAGACGGCCACAATAACAACAACCGTAATCTGCATTTTTCTCTTCCTCGAGGCTTTCCCGAAACCAACCGGGTTTGGGGAAAGGCTCCCTCTCCAATATTACACCGCGAATCGAGGATTCCCGGCGATCTTCATGCAAGCGGAGCAGGATGCAGCCTTTCTTTTGGGCGCACCGCCGGCCCTCCGGCCCGGCGGCCGGGCTATCCGCTCCAACAAAAAACCCATTTTCCCCAATGGACTTTGCGGCGCGCAAAGTCCGAAAAAAACGCCGGGGTTTTTTGTTCCGCTCCTATCCCTTGCGCTTTTCCCTGTACGGCCATTAGGTCCGTGGACAAAGCTCATGGACCTAATGGCCGCCGCTACCGCTCAAGGCTGGG
>JAIRXT010000129.1 GCA_031268125.1 Treponema sp.
TATCCCAATGTGGGAACCTACGCGGTTTTGGCAAATATGCTGCTCTCCGGGGAATTTCTTGACGACGCTCCCCGGTATGTTTCGTTTGCCGCCGCTTTTGTTTTGTGCTTTGGCATGGCCTTGATTATCAAGCGCCTGAGCCCCGGCGCATCCCTTGCCGCGGGCTTTTTGGGGCTGTTCCTCTGCGGAGGCGCGGGGATTCTGTTTTTTATCCTTACCCGCAGGTATATCGGCATGACCTTTCCCCTTGCCTCGGTAACGCTTGCTTTTTTAAGCCTTTCGGGGCTTAATTTTCTTGCAGCGGGCAGGGAAAAAGCCTTCCTCCACTCGGCCTTTTCCCGCTACCTTTCGCCCCATATTATCAATGAACTTATCGCCGATCCCGCCAAACTGAACCTGGGCGGGGAGAAGCGGGAGATGACCGCCGTCTTTACGGACATTCAGGGCTTCTCCGCCATTTCGGAAAAACTTGACCCCGCGGATTTGGTGCGGCTCCTCAATATCTACCTGACCGAAATGAGTACGATCATTATGAACAACCTGGGCACGATAGACAAATACGAAGGGGACGCGATTATCGCGTTTTTCGGGGCGCCGGTGTACCGGGAAGATCACGCGGCCCTGGCCTGCCGGAGCGCGGTGATGATGAAAAAAGCGGAAACGGAACTGAATAAAAAAATAACGGCGGAAGGCTTAAGCCCTTCCCCCCTGTTTACCCGGATAGGGATAAACACCGGGGAGATGGTGGTGGGCAACATGGGGGCGGCGAACAAGATGGATTATACGATCATGGGGAACGCGGTAAACCTGGCGTCCCGGCTTGAGGGGGTGAACAAGCAGTATCATACCGGGGGCATCCTGATAAGCGGGTATACCAAAAAACAGACCGGCGGGGAATTCCTCTGCCGGACCCTGGACCGGGTGCGGGTGGTGGGAATAAAGACGCCGGTGCGGCTGTATGAAGTTTTGGGCCTGGCGGAAGAAACGGGGAAAGAGGCGTTTGCCGCGGCCGCGCTCTGGGAAGAAGCCCTGGGGTATTTTGAAAAAAAGGATTTTGGCAGGGCGGCGGAACTGTTCGCCGTTTCCGCACGCAAGGGGGACGGGACGGCGGAACTGTACCGGGGGCGCTGTGCGCATTTTCTGAAAAACCCGCCTTCCCCCGGTTGGGACGGTGTTTTTAGTCTTACGGAAAAGTAGGCGTGCATGAAAACAAAACTATTGGCAATTACGGTGATGCTGCTTGCCGTCTCTCCGGTGTTTTCTCAAAGTGAATTTGCTCTGCGCATCGCTCCGGGGGCGGCCCTTCCGCTGGGGCTTGAAAACATCGGGGCGGGCTTTGGGGCGGCGGCGGGGCTGGATTGGACTTATGCCCTGGGGGAACGTGGGCAATTCCTGCCGGGGCTTGCCCTGGACGGCTCCTTTACCGGTTTAAGCGTTAAGGAAGGGGCCGCCTTAACCTTTATGGAGGCCGGTATCGGACCGGCGTTCCAGTGGAAACTGACCGACCGTTTTTCTTTTGGGGCTTCCCTTAATGCCGGTGTTTCGTATATCAGTTGGAACGGGGAAAACGGTATAGGGCTGAAATTTGGCGGGAACCTGCGGGGGGCCTTTGCCCTGTCTCCGTATATCGGCCTCTTTGCCTCGGCGGGCTATACCCGCTCCCTGTTCCCGGCGAATCTGCCGCAAAACACCCTTGGCTTTGGCGTCGGCGTTTCGTTTAACCTCTCGGAAATGATGAATAAGCAAACCCGTATACGGGGGGAAAAGATTGAACAGCGTCCGGTGTTCCCTGTGTCCTATGCCTGGTATCAGAATAATCCGGCGGCGGTGGTGCGGATTACCAACGATGAACCGAACGCGATTACCGATGTTTCGCTTTCATTTTTTATGGAGCAGTACATGAGAAGCCCCACGGTGTTTGCTTCCCTGCCCCGCCTTTTGCCGGGGGAAACGGCGGATGTTCCGGTTACGGCTTTGTTCAACGAATCTATGCTTAACTTGCTGGAAAATATCAGCGCCAACGCACGGGTGCTGATAGACTACCGGAGCCTGGGGGCATGGAAAAACGCGGAATTACCGGTACAAATGCCGGTGTATCACCGGAACGCCATGAGCTGGGACGACGACCGCCGGGCGGCTTCGTTTGTATCGGCCAGAGATCCGGCGGCGGCTCTGTTTGCGAAGTATGCCGCTTCGGTGGTTGATTTCAATTTGAAAGACGGCGTACCCCGGAACATTCAATACGCGGCGGGGATTATAGAGGCGCTTGCTATCTACGGGATTAACTATGTGATTGATCCGGCTTCGCCGTATATTGAAATGGCGGGAAACGCTACGGCCCTGGACAGTTTGAATTATCCCTACCAGACCCTTATGTACCGGGGCGGGGACTGCGACGATCTTTCGATTTTGTTTTGTTCTTTGCTGGAAGTGCTGGGGATTGATACGGCGTTTATTACCATACCGGGGCATATTTATATGGCCTTTGACGCAGGCAATACGGAATGGGCAATACGGAACAGGGATAACTTGATTGAGCATGAGGGGCGGTATTGGGTTCCGGTGGAGGTTACCATTCCGGCTGAGGGGTTTATGCGGGCCTGGCAGACGGGGATGAGGGAATGGGTGAACGCCGGGGAGGAAGCGGCTATCTACCCTATGCGGGAATCCTGGGAGTTGTATCAGCCCGTATCCGTACCGGGGGCGGGGGACAGGCTGCCGGAACTGCCGGAGGAAGGGGAGATTGTTAAAAGATTTACCGCGGAGATGGGGAAGATGAGGTAGAGGGAAAATTGAGGCTTATCCGGGTGAGCCTTTACCCGGCGAAATCGCAAAACTGTGCCGATGCCCTGACCCTGCGGAACGGACGGAGAATGGAGAATGAAGAGGGAACTGGAAACCCTGGACGGCAGACATGATGAGGCGGAGGTGAGGCAGTCGGTGTTCATGTACATTGAGGCCTATTATAATCGCCTTCGTATCCATTCGGCGCTTGACTATATGGCGCCTGATGTGTTTAACTCTGGGCAAGTCGCTTAATAGTGTTTACCTAATGGGGTAAAGTCCAACCAGCGCAAGCGTCTTATTTTTGTATTCAGCTAGCAGCCGCTTCATAAGCTGTACCGCTTGTTCCGCGCTTATGTACGTGCCATTGGTTACCGTCGTGACGCTCTTCCGATCTGGAAAAAGGTGTACCGGAGCATTGAAGAAATACAGCTTGACCTAACTGAGCGGGTCAGGCAGTATAACTTTGAACGGACCCATTCAGGGAAGTATTGTTACGGAAAAACACCGATGCGGACGTTCATTGATTCGATCCCGTCAGCCAAAGAAAAACTTATTGGCTATGCCGAATCTGACGGACAATCGGCTTAAGTTGTTTCAAGTGTCCGATCAAGTCTTGGCGATCACACGTTAAGCGGCTTGCCCGTAGTTAAAGTCATCAGGGGCCACACAGTCAAGAGCCGAATGGATACGCGCCCGGTTATAATACGCCTCAAGGTACATGAACACCGGCTGCCCGGCCTCCGCCCCGGCATGCCTGCCGTCCAGAGTTTCCAGTTCCCGTTTCAGCGTTTTGAAAAACGATCCGGCGCAGGCGTTGTCCCGGCAGTTCCCCTTCCGGCTCATGCCCCGGCGGGCCGAAGGGCAGCGTTCCCGGAGTTTTGCGCGGAACGGCTGGGCGCAGTAATGGACGCCGCGGCCGGAATGAAAAATCAGCCCCGCCTGCGGAGCGCGGCTGCTGGCCGCCACGGCCAGGGCGGCGGCCGTGGCATGGGCCGCCCCCATGCCAGCGCCCAAGGCCCGGCCAATGGCCTTCCGGTCAAAGAGGCCTGGCACAACGGTGGGGTACGCCCGGCCCGCCGTGGCCCGCAAATACGTGATGTCCGGCACCCGTTTTTCCCCGCCCCGCCCCGCGTGAAACTGGCGGTCCGGCAGGTTGGCGCAGGCCGGCAGCCCGCGGGGATGAACTTCCGCCTCATGCGGGCGTTCAGGCTGTTTTCCCGCATCAGGGCGGCCGCTTTCC
>JAIRXT010000136.1 GCA_031268125.1 Treponema sp.
TCAGGAAAGATCTACCACCGCGGAAAAGACATTTCCCGGCTCCGCGTCTCCGGCCTGCGCCGGGAAGGGCTGGCCTACGTGCCGGCCGACCGCCTGCGGGTGGGCAGCGCGCCGGGGGCAACGGTGGAAGAAAACCTGATCCTGAACCGCCGCCGGGAATTCGCCCCCCGCCGGTTCTTTGACAGAAAAAGGGTCCGCCGCTTTGCGGAAGATCTTATCCGGCGCTTTAATATTTCAGGCAGGGCGGATCAGAACCTGGAAACCCTTTCGGGGGGCAATATCCAAAAGCTGGTCCTTGCCCGGGAGATCGACCAGTTCCGGGATTACATCGTGTTTTCCGAACCGGCCTGGGGCCTTGACATCGCCGCCGCCGCCGCCGTGTACCGCGAGATACGGCGGCTTCGGGACCGGGGAGCGGCAGTGCTGCTCATCTCCACCAACCTGGACGAAATACTCTCCCTGGCGGACCGGATCATCGTCCTGTACCGGGGATCCGCGGCGGCGGAACTGCGGGACACCGGCGGCATTCCGGACATCAAAGAAAAAATAGGCGCATACATGCTGGGAGGTAGGCCATGAGCGACGGCCGAAACAATCTGGGGGGCTGGCGCACCGGACACCCTTCCTCGGACCCGGGGGGCCGCCGGGGGCCGCCGGGGACCGCCCGGGCAAATACGGCGGAAACCGTTCCCGTCCTGCGGAGCCCCGATGTTTCCTCGCGGCTGCATGCCGTTGTGGGCATGCTCCTTATCCTGGCTGTTTCACTCGTCCTGGTGGTTTCTTTGGCCTTTATTTTCAGCAAAAACCCCGGCAGAACCCTGTGGTTTTTCTTCCTGGGCCCCCTGCAGAATCGTTACCAGTTCGGCAACATGCTTAACGGCGCCGCCCCCCTGATCTTCGGCGGCCTAGGAGTCTCCGTTGCCATGAAGGCGAATAACTTCAACCTGGGGGGTGAAGGCCAGATATACGCCGGGGCCTTCATCGCCACAATTACTGCAATAGCCCTGAAAAGCCTGGGCTGGCCCGGAGCGGTTCTGGCCCTGCTGGCAGGGTCGGCTGTTTCCGGCGCCGCCGCCTGGATCTCCGGCTTCTGCCGGGCCAAATGGAACACCAGTGAACTGATTACCAGTTTTCTTATTTCCGGTTCCCTTATACTGATCATCAACCACCTGGTTACCGGCCCCTTCCTGGACCAAAACACCAACCTGCTTTCCACGGAAAAAATCCCCGAATCCTTCCGGCTTCCCTCAATCCTCCCCCCTTCAAATTTAAGCGCCGGTATTTACTTTGCCCTGGGGGCGGTGTTCCTGGTTTCAGTGTTTTTATCCCGGACCAGAACAGGCTACGAAATCCGCATGACCGGCAGCAACGAACTTTTTGCCCGCTACGGAGGCATAGAAACGGGAAGAATCGCCATGCTCGCCATGTTCCTTAGCGGGGCCCTCTACGGCCTGGCCGGGGGCTTTTCGGTATACGGAACCTACTACGCCGTCATAAAAGAATTTTCCTCCGGCCTGGGCTGGAACGGCCTGGCAGCGGCCCTTGTCGCACGGTTCCGCCCCGTCCTTATCATCCCTGCGGCGATCTTCTTTGCCTGGATCAACGCCGGCGCCCGGATGGCCATGCAGTTTTCCGATGTTACCCTGGAAATCGCCTCCATCGTGCAGGGCCTGATCCTGCTCCTGGCCACAAGCCGGGTACTGCTGAACCTGTTCATAAGGAGGCCCTGGTGAGCTTCCCCCTGCTGCACAGCGCCGTAAACATCATGATCCCCATCCTTTTTGCCGGTATAGGGGGCCTTTTTACCGAGCTGTCGGGGATGCTCAACATCGCCCTGGAGGGTCTGCTCCTTACCGGGGCATTTGCGGCGGCGGCGGGCGCCTATTACACCGGCAGCATTGCGGGGGGAATTGCCGCCGGGGTTCTCAGTTCCCTTCTTTTGTCCGGCCTTTTGGGATTTGTAATTCTGCGGCTCCGTTCCAACGTGTTTATCGCGGGTCTGGCAGTAAACCTGCTTGCCGGCGGGCTTTCGGTCGTTTTGTCGTTTCACCTGTTCGGCAAACGGGGCGTAGTAACCCTGCCGGATCTGCCCCCGCTTCCCCTGCTGCACCTCACCTCGATTCCGGTTCTGTCCGATCTTTTTTCGGATCACAATTTTTATATGTACGCCGCCCTGCTGGCCCTTGCCCTAAGCGCCCTGATCCTCTGCCAGACCCCTTTCGGTTTCCGGCTCCGTTCCTGCGCCGGGCATAGCGCCGCCCTAATTTCCCTGGGCCTTAAGCCCGGCGGCTACCGCTTCAGCGCCTATCTCATCTCCGGTCTCTGCTGCGGCATCGGCGGTTCCTCCCTTTCCCTGGGGCTCGGAGCCTTTGTCCCCAACATTTCCGCCGGCAAAGGCTGGATTGCCCTGGTAGTAATTTTCCTGGGGAACCGGAAACCCCTGGGACTCCTGGGGGCGGCCTTTATCTTCGGCCTTGCGGAAGCCCTTTCCAACTATGCCCAGGGAATTTTCCACACCGGCACGGACTTCATCCTTGCCATCCCCAACATATTCACCCTGCTGGTGATGATCGGCATTTCCATATATACCGGCAGAAAAAATCAAGACAGTGCCTAACACGGAAAACTGAAAGCAGAAAAACTGTGCCCAATAGTTATGCTTGTACTATGCAAGCATTATCTGCAACAGGAGCAAAGGACTGCGAACACGGCATATTTTACTTTTAGCGAAAAAATCCCCTTGTCCAACCAAAAAATACCCTGCAATGCAGCCATTTTTTACCTTGATTACACCCACCTTAAGCAATTTTTAGTTTTTTCAGGGGATGAAAAGACGCCCGAAGAATGTAACAGGGGGTGCCGGTTTCGCTAAAGCGAAAAACGAAAGAATTTGGGGCGGGGGCCCCGGATTTTTCCAGCCGGCAGGAAAGCCGATAATTTTATAGGTGTCTTTTCCACCGAAAAAATTTGTAAAAGTAAAATTGCTGGACTGCGAACAGTATATTGACGCAGGGAGGACAATTGTTATAATGGAGAAAAGGAGAGAGGGCAATGGAAAGAAATATTGAGTACTGGAAACAAAAAAACATAATTTGTGCGGATGATAATATCTCTCTCAGCAAAATTGCGTATATTTGCGATTTGTTCGGCATAGAAGTTAAAGGAATTAAGATGGGTTTCCGCTGGAAGGGGGGAGCCGAAAATCAAACAAAGCCGCAGTACTTTTACTGGTGGCCAATCGGATATAATCCGGAGGGCTGGCAAAACAGCATGGATCAGGACGGGTTATACATTCAGGAATCACACGCGGACATTAATAAACGGGAAGAAAATTATCACTTGTACAAAGATTCAAAACAGAAGCGTATTACGTTTTTTAAGGATGCCCGCAATGAAAATATGGGATATGTTTTTAAGGGCGTTTATGCGGTGGATGCTGAAAAAAGCAATATCAGGGAAGGAATTTGCTGGAAAAGAATTAGTGAAAAATTTAATATCAGGGAATGTAACGAACTGTAAAAACTTTCTTATGACATTTCTTCCAGGGTCTGCCGAAGAATTTCCTGCATTAAATCCGGGGGAGGTTCCCGGATAAATCCAAGCCGCTTCATTTCCCCGGTCAGGGAGCGGGCGGCGGCAATATCGGCCCTGGCCAGGTTGTAAACCTCGTCCCAACTGCGGTCAAGCCGGGCCAGCCCTTCGTTCCGGGCTTCCATAGCCACGTCCGCAGCTTCCCTGGCAAAAACATCGGTCTCCTCAACCGTAGCGATAATGTTGTCCGTGGAAATGCCCCGGTCCGATGCAAATTCCGCAATGGAATGGGCGCAGCGAATCGCCATAGTATCACTTATTTTCCTGGCCCGTACCGCCAGCACTCCTTTAAGAATGCCGGGAAAGCAGATTGAATTATTCACCTGGTTGGGAAAATCCCCCCGGCCGGTAGCCACGATGTAGGCCCCTTCCTCCCTGGCGGCGTAGGGCCAGATCTCCGGCACGGGATTGGCGCAGGCAAAAACAACGGCCCCGGAGGCCATAGAACGGACCCATTCCCGCTTAACGGTATCCGGCCCCGGGGACGAAAGGGCAATAAGTACATCGGCCCCCTTTACGGCTTCCCCGATAGAATCAATGCGGCCCGGATTGGTCCTTTCGCAGAGTTCCCATTGACGGTAGGCCCCCGCGTTGGCCCGCAGGTCCCCGCGGCCCGGGTGGAGCCCCCCCCTGTTGTCAAAGACCGCCATGTTCTCCCCCCGGCCCCCGTCGGCCAGGATAAAACGGGCAATCGCACTGTTGGCGGCCCCCGCCCCCAGCAGCACTATTTTTGCCTTGTCCACCGGTTTACCCGCCAGCTTGAGGGCGTTGATCAGGGCCGCCAGGGTAACACAGGCGGTACCCTGGGCGTCATCGTGCCAGACCGGAATATTACAGGATTCCCGCAGTTCATCCAGCACCCGGAAGCAGTTCGGCTGGCTGATGTCTTCCAGGTTGACAGCCCCAAAGGAATGTTGAACCATCTTCACAAAATCGATTAGTTTTTCCGGGTCGTTTTTTCCGTCCTTGCCGCGGGAATCTATGCAGAGGGGAACCGCGTCGATTCCCCCCAGGTACTTCATAAGCAGGGCCTTGCCTTCCATCACCCCCAGGCCGCCGGAGGGGCCGCAGTCCCCGTCCCCCAGGACCCTGGTGGAATCGGAGACCACCGCCACCGTGTTCCCCCTGCCGGTAAGTTCAAAGGATGCGTCCCTGTCGTCCCGGATGGTGGTAGAGATTTTTGAAACCCCCGGAGTGTACCACAGGTTGAACCAGTTAAGGCTGTAAATACCGCAGCGGGGCAGAACCTGAATCTTCCCCCCGTAGTAACGGTGCAGGGCCAGGGAAAGATTTTTGAAAAACGCCGTCTTTGCCCGGGCGGTTTTTTCCGGTCCGTATTCGGCAGGGAAAAGGCTTTCAAGATTATCAAGACTTAGATCGTCAAAAGGCATAATCCCTCCGGGAAATGTGCGGCATCTTTGCCGCGGCGCAATGTCTAACGCCCGTGACAGTGTTTGTATTTTTTGCCGGAACCGCAGGGACAGGGATCATTGCGCCCCACCTTCGGGCTTGCGCGGACCACGGTAACCGGCGCCACCGTCCCTTCTTCGTACATCCAGCGGCCGTCCTGCTTTTTAAACTGCGCCCGCTCGTGGTGCAAGTCCTTTAGGCCCTTCCGCTCGTAAGAAGCCTCAAATTCAACGGTCCCCTCCGTATCATCGGGACCGCCTTTTTCCACCGAAACGATCTTAAGCCCCAGCCATGTCGATTGCTCGCTCCAGGCGCTGGTCTCCCGGCGGTCAATATCCGCTTTCCCGTTGGATGTACAGGTATCGATGATATAGTCGATCTGGTGAACCGCATAGGCCGTATAACGGCTGCGCATAAGGGCCTCGGCGGTGGGCGGATTCTTCGCCCCGGAGATATAAGGCCCGCAGCATTCCTCGTAAGGCAGCCCCGAAAGGCAAGGACAGGTACTCATTGCATTAATTCCTTTAAAATTTCTGTCAGTACGGCAAAATCCGCAGGAATACTGCGGCTTTGGGGGCTGCGTTTCATGGCCGCGGCCAGGGAGAGGGGAACCGGGACAGGACCGCAGAGGGGTTCCACGGTTTCCGCGAATTTCGCCGGGTGGGCGGTGGAGAGAATCCCCAGGGGGCCGGAGATAAGACCGCCGGCCAGGAGTTTGTCAGCGGCGGCCCAGCCTACACCGCTGTGGGGATCCAAATAATAGCCCGATGAGGCAAATACCGCCTGGATAGTCTGCCGGGTCTCGTCATCGGTAACGGAAGCGCCCAGGACGGCCTCTTTCATCTCCGCCCAGGAGAGGTGGGCGGCCATACGCTCAAAGTTGCTGGGGGCCCCCACGTCCATAGCGTTGGAAATAGTCGCCAGGGAAGACCGGGCCCGGTAATCCCCGCTTTCCAGGTAATCGGGAACGGTCCGGTTGATATTGGTGGCCGCAACAAAGCGTTTGACGGGGGCCCCCATTTTCCGGGCGTAGATGCCGGCGGTAAGGTTGCCAAAGTTGCCGGAGGGAACCACCAGGGTAACGGCTTCCCCTTTCTGCACCCGGTACGCGGAAGAAGCGCCGCCCTGCCGGACCGCTGTCCGGGGGCCGGCTTCGCCGCCGGGATCAGTGAGGCCCGCCAGGGCCTTGCCTGCGGCGGCGGCGTAGTAGGCGGCCTGGGGGATAAGCCGGGACACGTTGATCGAATTGGCAGAGGACAGGTTGAGGCGCTTTTTGAGTTCCGCGTCCCCCAGGGCGGCCTTGACCAGGCGCTGGCAGTCGTCAAAGCTGCCCTCCACCGCCAGGGCGCTGATGTTCCCCCCCAGGCCGGC
>JAIRXT010000191.1 GCA_031268125.1 Treponema sp.
AAAACATGGCGCCACAGGCGCCTTGGAATTCCCCGCCGGCGGCATATTGCCGAGCGTATGAAAATAGCGAAGGCGGATTCTACATGCGTTTTTCCGGCAATTTCCCGGCCCCGGTGGAACGTTGTGGGTCAAGTTTAGCCGGAGAGAGGGGGGATCAGGAAAAAAGCCGACGGACGCTATGCGGACATCGGCAATTTTGTCGAAGGTAAACGCCGATGTCCTGGGCTCAACACGTAGCGATAAAGCCGTCCCAGGCAGCGGCAAATCCCATTCCCTGGGCTTTTTCGCTGAGTTCCCGGTGGTTCAGGCCGCCGTTATGGGAAAAATGGTTGAGCGTAAAAACGGTAGTCTCCCCGGCCAGCCCCATCTTCAGCAGCCTTTCCCGGACTTGAACCACATCCGGCAGGCCCATGTGGTTGTTCCCGTCCTTAAAAGCCGCAGTGGTACAATCCAGGCTGACAAGCCCAAGCCGGGGCTTTGCGGAATCCAGGTAGTCCCAGGTTTCGGCCGGGAAGATCCCCGTATCGTGGGCATAGAGCAGCGCCCTGTCCCCCTGTTCCACCAGGTAGAAGAGGCATTGCTCCGTAGGATCGTGCTTGGCAAGCAGGGGAGTTACCGCATAGCCGCCCGCATCGATCCGCTCAAAGGGCCTAAGCCGGTGGAAGCGGAGCCTGTGGCGTTCCTCGTCCCTCTGCGGCAGGGCGGCCAGAAGGGCCTGTTCCACCTTATCGTTGCCGTAGATATGCAGCAGCGGCAGGGGAGTAGGGACAAAGCCCTTGCTGCGCAGTTCAAATTCCTGGGGGAAGAAGTGATCCATGTGGGAATGGGTTACCAGGACATGCTCTATCGCGGGCAGATCGAAGCGGTACGCAAGGTAATGGGCGTAGGCATCGGGGGGAAAGTCGAAAAGAATCTTCCCGTCAAGCAGGGCCTGGCTCCGGGTCCGAATTTCCCGGCCCCCCCGCCCGGCGGCTTCCCTGCAGACCCGGCAGGTACAAAAGGTGGCAGGGATTCCCTCCGCAGCGCCGGTTCCCATGTATTGTAGTTCCATAACAATTCCTCGGTTCTAAAAAAATATACAACCGCAATGCCGGCAAAGGCCGTTAAGGCAGGGCAAGGGCCAAAACTTCGTCAAAACGTTCTACCGGGTGGAATTCAATGCCCTTTTTTACGTGATCGGGTATCTCATCCAGATCCCGCACATTCTGCCTGGGGATGATGATATGCCTGGCCTTGTTCCGCCGGGCGGCGATAGTCTTTTCCTTGAGTCCGCCGATGGGCAGCACCTGGCCGGTCAGGGACAGTTCCCCGGTCATGGCAAGCCGGTCCACAACGGTTTTCCCCCGCAGCAGGGAGAGGAAGGCCGTCGCCATCGTAATCCCCGCGGAGGGCCCGTCCTTGGGGGTGGCCCCCTCGGGAATATGCAGATGGACATGATTTTTCTCGAACCAGTCCGCCTCCAGCCCGAAACGTTCCACCGCCAGCTTGCGGGCCACCGTCATCGCAATGGCGGCGCTCTCCTTCATCGTGTCTCCCATCTTGCCGGTCAGGGTAAGGCCCTCCTTGCCCGGCACGGAGGTGGCCTCAATTACCAGGGTATCCCCCCCCATGCTGGTCCAGGCCAGGCCCACCGACATGCCCGGCCGGTCCGCCCGTTTAAGTTCCCCCTCGGGGAACAGAGGTTTGCCCAGGTGTTCTTCCACCAGTTTTTTATCAATAACGAATTTGAGCGATGCGGCATAAGGAGACAGGGAACGCACCGGGACGGTTTCTGCGGGTTTTACCGCATCGGCCTTTGCCTCCCCGTTTGTTCCGCCCGCAGGCACGGCGGAATTCGCGCTCCCTTCCTGCTTTGCCGCCGGAACGCCGGCTCCCTCCGGTTTTGAAGCCCCGGCCCCTTCCGGTTTTGGCGCCGGAGCCCCGGGGTTCTGCTTTTCATCCTCGTCAATAATCTGCTTGGCCAGCTTCCGGTGTATTTTGTCCAAATTTTTCTCGAAATTCCGCACCCCCGCCTCCCGGGCATAGCCGTTGGCGATGTGGAGCAGGGATTCGGCGGAGTACTTTACCTGGCTTTTCCGCAGGCCGTTCTTTTCCAGGCTCTTGGGTATCAGGTAGCGCTTGGCAATCTCCAGCTTTTCCGTATCGATGTAGCCGGAAATCTGGATGATCTCCATCCGGTCCAGGAGGGGCGGAGGAATCGTGTCCTGGGTATTGGCGGTAACGATGAAGAAGATCCGGGATATGTCAAAGGGCAGGTCCAGATAATGGTCCCTAAAGCTGAAATTCTGCTCCGGGTCCAGGACCTCCAGCAGGGCGCTGGCCGGGTCCCCCTGGAAGCTGGCCCCCATCTTGTCGATCTCGTCGATCATAAAGACCGGATCTTTTGCCTTGACGATCTTCATGCCCTGGATGATCTTCCCCGGCATTGCGCCGATGTAGGTACGGCGGTGGCCTTTGATCTCCGCCTCGTCCCGCATGCCCCCCACGCTGAATCGGAAGAACTGTTTCCCCAGGGACCGGGCGATGGAGCGGCCGACGCTGGTTTTTCCCACCCCCGGAGGGCCGATGAGGCAGATGATGCTCCCCGTGGGAAGCCGGTCCTCCCTGCCCGAAGCCCTGGTCTTATGGGGCTGTTCCCCCTGCCGCAGCTTCCGCACCGCCAAATACTCCACAATCCGGCTTTTTACATCCTTGAGGCCGTAATGGTCTTCTTCCAGAATAGCCTGGGCCTCTTTTAGATCGAACTGTTCCGGCGGCGGGTCCATCCAGGGCAGACCGGCGATCACGTCCAGGTAGTTCCGGGTAACGATAAACTCCGCGGAATTGGGCTCCATCAGGCTGAATTTCTCCAGTTCCTGTTCCACGGTTTCCTTGATTTCCCCTTCAAACTTGTAGGAGTCGAATTTTTCCTTGAAGCGCTGGTATTCGGAACTTTTGGCATCGGTGGTCATGCCCAGTTCGCCCTTAATCGCCTTGAGTTCCTCCCGTAAAAAGTACTCCCGCTGGGATTTTTCTATCTTTTCGTTAATTTCTTTTTGTATCTTTTTTTGAATCCGCAGAAGTTCCTGTTCTTTTTTGATGAAAACCAGAACCTGCTCCATCCGTTTGCGGACGTTCAGAATTTCCAGAATTTTTTGCTGTTCCGCCTTGTCGATGTTGAGGATGCTGGCGATAAAATCGGCAATTTTACCGGGATGATCGATGTTGATCATGTTGAGCCGCATTTCCTCGGAAAACAGGGGGTTGTTCTCGGAGATCTGCTTCATCTCGCTGATAAGGGCCCTGGTAAGGGCCTTTACCTCGCTGGTGCCGTCCTCCTCATCCTCCAGATACCCCACCGCAGCCACAATCGGGTTGCTGGGATGCAGGGTCTTCTTGATGCGGAAGCGCTTCAACGTGGAGATAAAAATATTCACCCCCCCGTCGGGCAGGTTGATCTTCTTCACAATCTTGGCGGCGGTCCCCACCTGGTACAGATCGCCGATTGCGGGGGTGTCGGTCTCGTTCAGCAGCATTACCATGCCGATAAGGCCGTCTCCCGCCACCGCATCTTCCACAACTTTTACATCCGCGGGGTTCCCAATCATAATCGGGGTGAAAATTCCGGGGAATATGGGCCGGCCCATAAGGGCTACCAGGGGCAGTTTATTGGGAAGATTCTGTTCTATGGGGACTAAACTTTGCTCTGACATGCATCGCTCCGGAGTAATTGATATATCAATAACGGCCGGCGCCCAAACGCCCGCCGCGGGGACTTTTCTTTAGTTCAAATATCGCAAAATTCAGCGTTAAAGGCAAGGAAAAGACCGTTGCTTTGCGGCATTCAACCGCCATAGCTTCTAAACTTGACCCACAAGCGTTTTTCCGGGGCAAATCCCCGTCCCAGAGGGCATTCCGCTTCATTTAGTGTTTACAGCCTACTAGCTTCCGGGGGGCGACAGGGCCCGGTCCAGTGCGTCTTCTACGGCCGCCAGGAAACCCTTCCCGGTCGCGGTGGCGCCGGAGAGGGCGTCAAGATCGGTGGACTGGTAGTCCAGAACCTGTTCCAGGAGTTCCGCCATTGCCTCCTCCCCGATAAGGGGGTCCTCGTTGTGGGCGGTGATCCCGATTTCCTGGACAAGGCCGGAGACGATGCGGACCTGTACCTGAATCTCCCCTCCGTAGCCCCGGCCGGTCCCGGTCCAGATTCCGTCCCGGTAGGCCGCCCCCGGCCGGTACTCCCCGCCGGCGCAGGCCGTTACAAGGGCGGCCAGGCAAAGGACTCCGGCGGTACGAAAAAATTGCATGGTTTCCTCCGTATGTATTTCCGTATATATAGAGGGGCGGCCCTGCATGGCGCTTGGGTTTTGCGCTATTTTTTTAATTTTTCTCCGGTTTTTTTGAGGAAGGGCTGGTTTTCGATGATAAAGCGCTCGTGGGAGCCTTCGCCGATCTTTCCCGCATCGTCCCAGGCTTCTACCTTAAAGCTGAGGCGGCGGCCGTTGATTTCCGTCAGTTCCCCCCTGGCCCGGACTTCCATCCCCTGGGGGGTGGCGGAAAGATGGCGGACCTTGACTTCGGCGCCTACGGTGGAATAGCCGGGGGGCAGCTTGTCCTGTACGGCCGCCGCGGAGGCGCTTTCCATCAGGGCGATCATTGCCGGGGTGGCAAAAACCGGAAGGTTCCCGGAACCCCAGGCGGAGGCGCTGTTCTCCCCGGTAACGGTAATGGTCAATTCGGCAGAAAGACCCGTGTATAAAGATTCTCCAAAGTTCATCTGCCCACTATACAAAAGGCCCTTGAATCGGAACAGCCTCACGGATTAATACTTACGGTATGCCTCTTTCCCCTTACCGGCTGAACAAGGCCAGAGAGCAGTACAATTTGTTCAACGTTTTTAATTCCCTTTCCTGGAATTTTCTGGTGGGCAGTGTAATCACCCTTTTTATCATGCGCCTGCAGGCTTCCGCCACCTTTATCGGGCTTATCAATGCGCTGCTCTATATTTCGTTCTTTTTCCTGCCCCTGGGGAAGATTCTGGCCCGCCGTTTTTCCATTGTGGGGGTCTTTAGTCTTGCCTGGATAGGCCGGGCCCTGGCGATGGTAACTACGCTTATTGCCCCCTTTGCCGCCCTGTCCGGCCACCGGGACCTGGCCCTGCTGCTTACGGCGCTGGGGGTGGGCCTGTTCCATGTGATCCGGGGAATCGGGATGATCGGCAACAACCCGGTCCTTAGTTCCCTGTCCGAAGGGCCCGACCGGGGTTCCTACATGACCCAGATTCAGATTATCAACAGTGCCACGGGGATGTTCTCCAGCTTTGCCCTGGCGGTGCTGTTGGGCCGGGACCCGCCCCTGGTTCTTTACGCGGTTATCCTGCTGCTGGGAATTGTTGCCGGGGTAACCAGCGGGGTCATGGTACGGGATATTCCCGAACCGCCGATGGAAAAGGACGACGGGCGGAAGAAGTTTTCCCATGTCTTCCGGGAATCCCTGACACTGCCGGGGATTAAACTTTTCGTAATAATTCTGTTCTTTGTGGCTCTGGTATCCGGGGTGTCCCGGGCCTTCCTGGTGGTCTACTCCCGGGAGATTTTTCACCAGAGCGACGGCATGGTTTCCCTGTACGCGGTGTTCGGCGGGCTGGGGAACCTGGTTATCGGCATGGTCATCAAATTCCTGGTGGACCGGATCGGCGCCAAGCCTATTTTTATCATCTGTGTTATTACGGGCCTTGTAAGCATGATTCCTATGGTGTTTTTCCCTTCCGCGGCTGCCGGCAATATCACTACTGCGGTTCTTTTCCTTTCGTTCCTGTTCTTTACGATGAATTTTGGATTCCTGGGGGCCGAAGGGATCGCCCAAACGTATTTTTTGGGGCTTATTCCCCTGCATTTGATGCTGGACATGGGGATTATCTATTTTTTCATCTTCGGCGTTGCAGGGGCCGGGGGGTCCTTTGCGGCGGGGCTGCTGCTGGACATCATGACCGGCATAGGGATTCCGAATTTTATAGCCTTTAAGATTCTCTACGCCATCCTTATCGGCCTGGCGATCCTGGTAATCGTCCTGCAGCGCCGCCTTACCCCCCTGGGGGCGCTGCCCCTGCGGGGAGCGCTGGAGGTGATCTTCTCGTTCCGGGATCTTAAGGCCATTACCCTGCTGGACCGGCTTAACAAGGCAAGCGATTCCCACGAGGAGGAGGCCCTGCTGGGCCGACTCCACGAAAGTCCCTCCCAACTGGCGATTCAGGGGCTTCTGGTCCGGGCCCGCTCCCCGCGGCTTGCCATCCGGCTGGAGGCCCTAAGGGCTATGGAAAGTCTTAAAGACCTGGGGGAGGATGCGGAACGGGCCCTGACGGAGGATCTGGTCAACAATCCCTACACGACCGCCTATATTTCCGCCCGGATTCTGGGGACCCACGGATTTTCCGCGGCGATACCCCTGCTGCGGGAACTGACGGATTCGGAGGATTATATGCTTGCCGGGGAGGCTATTCTGGCCCTGGCCCGCCTGCAGGACGGGATGTTCCGGCCGCATATCGAGACGCTGATCCTGAAAACCCCGAATCCCCGGCTCAAGATCATGGGGGTGGAGGCTTTCGGCATCTACAAATCGGTTAATTCCATCGGGGTGCTTTTGGATATTCTCCGGTCCGCCGATCCTCCGCCCTATTTGCGGGACGAGGTAGTGTTGGCCCTGGCTTCTATACTGGACATTCAAAACCTCTTTTACCCTGTCCTGGTCCGCTTCCTGGGACAGCCTTCCGGCAGCGCAGCGGCCCTGGCCCTTGACGAGGCGGAAGCGGCCTTTGAATTTTATAGGTCTAATCCCCTCCGCCGCCGGGATCGTAAAAACCCCGGCCTTAAAAAAATCGCCGATCATGCAAAAAGCATCCAGGCGGCTGCCGGCGCGTATGTGCGGGACGGGGACGGGAACGCCCTTTCCCGGTGGATTCTGGACATTCCCGGCGAGTACAGCGATCCTGCGGTCCAAATTATTCTGGCGGAGGCGGTGCTGGACAGCGACCTGGGGAACCTCCCCCGGCTGCAGCTTCTTATCTGCTACTGGGCGGCCCAGTCCCTGCGCCGCTGGATAGGGAAATTCCGCTAAACCTGACCCTGCGGCGGGCAGGGATAGCTCCCGGGAAAGCCTTGTAGAACCCACCTGCGCTATCGGATGCTTTGACGCATCAGCGTCAAAGCCTTTCGATACGCTCCGGCGGAGAATTCCAAAATGTTTTTCCGGGGCAAAGCCCCGCCCTAGATGTTACATTGCTGCAATTTAGTGTTTACATGGTAGTAGTAACGCCGGGAAGAGATTTTTCGAATGGTTTACTAAACCCATTGACATACTATGATATATTTGATAAACATGAAAAGAATTTTAGCAAATCGTAAGGAGCGTTTGAAAGATGAAAGGTTTAGTAAGGGGAGGCAGTTCCAAAATGTCAGATTTTGGAACTGCAACCTATGAAAACCGCAGTTTTGCAGCCCATAGGGCGAAAAACTGCAAGAGCCTGTTACAAAATAACCAATTTTGGAACCGGCTTAGGGG
>JAIRXT010000234.1 GCA_031268125.1 Treponema sp.
ACCTAAAACCCCAGGGATTATTGCGTGCCAAGTACCTTCCCGGTTGTTAGCTGCTTGCCGGCCCCAGGATTTTTATTGTATCAGTCAGCTGAATCGTTGTAGAACCCGAAGTAACTTCCTAAAACGGACTTTTTCGACAGTCTGAACAGGACTGTTTACGCTCCCCAGCTACGCTGGGGATCCCAGCAAAGCTGGGGAGCGTTCATTCCCGCTTTCTGATTGACCGTGTTAGCGCCCATATAATCAGTTCCACTCAGCAAACGGCCCAAAGGGATGTATCCGGGCTGGCATCGGACTAAAGTCCGCAATGTCGTAAACAGCCGGAACGGCGGCTGTTACCCCTGCGTTCCCCCGCAGGCGGCGCCGTCAGCTTCCTTTTTTATATCTATACCCGCGCACAGAATTGTCTTTATTACAAAGCCTCAATTCAAACACGCCATTAGAGTGTTCAATCCACTCTGCAAAGGTTTTCCCCTGCTCCCAGGTTCGAGTCTCATCTTCATAATCATCAGATTGAGTATATTCACCCAATGCTTCCACTTCGGCTTTAAACTCGTCAAAACGGGCAGGATCCAAATTGTAAACATCCACTTCCTCAGGCGTCTCACCTTCATTAGTTCCCCAAATATCCGAATTTGGACCAAGGTATTCACGCAGAAGTTTGTCCACCGTAAGCCCCGCCGCTTTAGGATCTTTTACATATCTATACCCACGCTCAGATTTGGGTGTAGTATAAAGGTGCAGTTCATACGTAACATACTTCGTACCAGTATGGTTCTCCCACCTGGCATTATTCCTTCTAATATTGTTTTGATCGTCATTAGTCCAATCATCAGACGGAATATATTCACCCCCCGCTTCCAGTTCGGCTTTAAACTCGTCAAAACGGGAAGGGTCCAAATAGTAATAATACGCGACCTCACCATTATCCCCGGGCTGCACTTTCGGAGCCATGTACTTGACCAGCAGTCCTTTCAACGTAGGCGCCGGTTCCTCTGAATCAGTGGGGCATCCGGTGAACGAGGCCGCCAGGAAAACAAATAGAACGGTTCTGATGACAAAATCCCTTTTCTTAGCCATAGTCTTTCTCCTTGTGAAGGTGTTTATCGTTATCCTTACGGAATTAACGCCTGAACCGGCGGCCCCCAAGGCCCCTTTTCCCCTCGTTTTCCACCTGCACGGCAAAATACGCCGTCTTCCCGCTGTCCCCAATGTCAAATTCGATCACGCCCTTTTTCCGTTTAATAAAGAAGGAATTGCGGAGTTCTTTAGGGTTTGCGGGAGGCGTTCCCCCCGGAGCGACGATGCTGTGCCATATCCGGCAGCTTTTGTCGGCGCTTTCGGCAGGGGTTGGGGCGGGATCGCGGGGCTTGAGGCCGGGAGAGATATAGTCGGAATTGAGTAAGGGCGGGGACAAAAAATACCGCCGTTTGAAATCCCGCATAAAGGAAGTGAGCGCGTCAAAGGCTTCTTTGCACTGGGCGGCGGCTGCGGTTCTTTGACTCATACCGTATGCCCCGGTATTCCGCACGGCGTGCCCAAAAACGCCGCGCCGTCTAAAGATATTGGCGCGTTGTCTAAAGACAACGATGTATTCCGGTAAAAGAAGGGGGTATTTTTGCTGCTATGGGGGGGAGTGGATAAACCTAACGGTTTGCCGGTATAAGAATGGGGAGTTTTAGGTGCTAGATACTTGACATGCCGGGGTTTTTCTAAAGTATAATGTGAGCCGTGAGCCGTGAGCCGTGAGCCGTGAGCCGTGAGCCGTGAGCCGTGTCTATGTCAAACTTTTTCAAAAGCATAGAGTTATTGTAGCAAATACGGAAAATTTGTCAATAGTTAAGTTTCCCAAAAACAGCGATTCTCATTTTAACCATTCCAAAACGAAAAGGCGCCGGCTTTTGTGGGCGTCTTTTCTCCCCTTAAATAAAACCAATATTGCCTATAAGGGGGTTAATTAAGGGGCTCTTTCGCTGAAAGTAAAATTGCTGCCCGGCATCAATTCCCCGTTGACAAAGGATAAGACCCCGCCGCCATCGGGGAGGATCAGGAGTTCCCCCCCGGCGCCGATTCCCACAAGCCGCCCTTCCACAAGCCGCCCGGAATCCGCTTCGCCCGGAATAAAGCGGACCGGCCGCCCCTTCATATAGAGCCGTTCTTCCAGCCCTTCCCGCCAGGGGCTTTCCCCGGAAAATTCCCCGTACAGGCGGCCGAGAATCCGCTCCAAAAGGCCGAAGCGGGCGCCGCCGTCCATCACCTGCCCCCCCAGGGCCATGCGCAGGCTGGCCGCCGTGTCCCGCAGTTCCCCGGGGAATTCGCTTTGAAGCAGGTTGACCCCGACCCCGGTAAACACCGTACTGCCGTCAGATTCACAGAGGATCCCCGCAACCTTGCGGACCCTCCCGGAGGGCCGGCTTCCGGCCCCCGGAATTTCAGGAAGCCGGATCATAACGTCGTTAGGCCATTTTATCAGCAAAAGGCCGGCCAGGGCCGGGGCGAAATCTTCGATTGCCCGGGATACCGCAAGGCCCGTCCTTAAGGGCAGAGCCGCGGGAACGGCGGCAAAGGAACCGTAACGGAGCAGAATCGTAAAAAAAAGGCTGTCCCCCGCCTCCCCCAGCCAGCGGCGGCCCCGGATTCTTCCCCGGCCGGCCTCCTGGAACCCCGCGCAGATCACCGTACCGTGGGGTTCGGCCGCCAGATTCCGGGCGGCGTCCATCGTGCTGGAAAGGCGGTGTTTGTAGTACACCGGCGCCCCAAAGGGATTAACCAGATCGAGCTGCCCCGCCTCTTCCGCGGAGAATCCGTTCATAAAACGCAGTATACAAAAAAAAGCGCCCCGTGCTACCATCCCGTATGCACCTGGTTTGTCTTGATCTTGAAGGGGTTTTGGTTCCTGAAATTTGGATTGCCTTTGCCGAAGCCGCGGGGATTCCCGAATTCCGGCGGACCACCAGGGATGAACCGGATTACGACAAGCTGATGCGGTTCCGCATCGATCTTCTGGGCCGGCATAACCTTAAACTGCCCGATATTCAGCGGGTTGTGGGGACTATGGACCCCCTGCCGGGGGCGGCGGAATTCTGCGCGAAGCTGCGGGAAGAAACCCAGCTTATCATCCTGTCGGATACCTTTGAACAGTTCGCTCAGCCCCTTATGGCAAAGCTGGGCAACCCGACCCTGTTTTGCAACTCCATCATCACGGCGGAAGACGGCGCCGTTACCGGATACGCCCTGCGCCAGCGGAACGGGAAAAAGCACGCCGTGGCGGCCTTTAAGTCCCTTAACGCAAAGACCTTTGCCGCGGGGGATTCGTTTAACGATCTGGAAATGATCGGCGAAGCGGACGGCGGCTGCCTGTTCCGCGCCCCGGAGAAGATCCGCCGGGACTACCCGCAGATCCCCTGCATAGACGGCTTTGACGAACTGCTGTCGAGGATCCGGGCATTTTTCGCTCAATTGTGAGGCTGTTCCAAAACTACGGCAATGGCCTATGCCGGAAGCAAGTTCCTGGCTTTCCTGCCGGGGGCAAAAACACCGCTCAAGGCGGTGGATTTTTTCCCCGGCACCCCGTGTTACTTGGCATACATTTCTGAATTTCCTTTGTGTTGAACCAGTGATAGTTAGATATATAAATTATTCACTAACGCTGCTTCTGCAATTATTAAATCAATTGTGCTTCTTATCGTTATCCCGTGTTCTCACATTTTATATTCAATCCCATGTTTTAATTCGTAAAAGGGCAACGTATTTTTTTTGAATTCGAAATTGCTGCCGCTGCACCAGCGTATAGCAAAAATTGCACATGACTGGTATGTTTGTTTTACCGGCGTGCGGGCGCAGGGGCCGGCAGCGTAGTTGCCGAGGCTTCTCCCTTTCTCTTATTCTTAAGCCGTTGAACCCAAGGATATGAAACGTGAAGGCAAGTAGTCGATTTACCGGGCGCTGCCGGGAGATTCTGAGAGAAGAAATAGCCGGCGCCGGCGGTAACGAGGTTCTGGCCCTGGGCTGGCTGGACGACGAGGGGCTGGCGGCCCGGCTCCGGGTAACGGCCAGGGGCACGGAACACGAAGTTCTGGCCCTGATAAGCGAAGACGAAGGCGCACCGGACGTATTCATCCACAACCACCCTTCCGGCTTTCTTACCCCCAGCGACAACGATCTTGCCATTGCCGGACGGGCCGCGGAGGCGGGGATAGGGGCCTTTATCGTGGACAACCCGGTGGAGGAAGTCTACGTGGTGGCGGAGCCTGTCAAACGGCGGAAGCTCAAGGCCCTGGATGCGGACGCCCTCTGCGATTCCCTGCGGGAAGGCGGGGCCATTGCCCGGCGGCTTAATGTTTTTGAACTGCGGGAAAGCCAGCTTGAGATGATGCGCCTGGTTATCCGGGGCTTCAATGACGGCGAACTGGTCCTCTGTGAGGCGGGGACCGGGGTGGGGAAATCCTTTGCCTATCTGCTGCCGGCCCTGCGTTTTGCCCTGGACAATGACGAGCGGATCGTCATCTCCACCGCCACCATTACCCTGCAACAGCAGCTTTTCGACAAGGACATTCCCCTGGTGCAGGCCGCCCTGGGAGAGGAGGGGAAGAAGCTTAAGGCCGTGCTGATGAAGGGCCGGGGGAACTACCTGTGCCGGCGGCGCATGGACGATGCGTTAAAGGAACCGAATCTGGATGAGGACGAGAAGACGGAGCTTATCCGCATAGCCTCCTGGGCGGAAACCAGCAAGTCCGGCAGCCGGTCGGATCTTTCGTTTTCCCCCGGGGAAGGGGCTTGGTCCCGGGTCTGCTCGGAGGCGGAACTCTGCATGGGGATGCGCTGCCCCTGGCGGGAACTCTGTTTTGTGCTGCTCCTGCGGCGGGAGGCGGCGGACGCCCGGATTCTTGTGGTAAACCACCACCTCCTCTTTGCCGATCTGGCGGCCCGGCGGCAGGGGGCGGGGTACGAGGGCACCGTGGTACTGCCCCCCTATACCCGGATGATTCTGGACGAGGCCCACTCTATCGAAGGGGCGGCCACTTCGTTCTTTTCCGAGGAATTCAGCCGCCTTTCGATTCTCCGCCAACTGGGCCGCCTTTACCGGCAGCGGCAGGCCCGGCGCATGGGGCTGCTGCTTAAAATCCCCGGCCTTGGCCTGAACGGGGAAAAATTCGATCAGGCGGTTGAAGCCATCGACAACATTCGTTCCATTGCCGATGATCTGGACCAGGCGGCCCTGGGGGTCTGCGGGGAGGAGGGGGTCTTCCGGCTGAGTCCTCCCCGGGAGGAGGCCGCCCGGTCCCTGTTTTCCCTGCTTACGGCCCTGCGGAAGGGGATCAACCGCCTGGGGAACCTGGTCCGGGACCTGCTGGAGGAGACCCCGGCGGATCAGGGGGAAGACCCCGTGCTCTGGGAGATAGGGGCCATTCTGCGCCGGATGGAAGGCATCGGCGCCGTCTGCGATGCCTTTGCGGAGTACCGGGAGCGGCCGCAGGAGGTGATGTGGCTGGAAAAGCGGAGCAGGGCGGGGCGGGATTCCTGGGCCGCCTTTACCAAGACCCCCATAGAGGTGGCCACGGGCCTTAAAGAAAGCCTCTTTGACCCCGGCAAAACCGTTATCTGCTGCTCCGCCACCCTTACCATTGCGGGGAAATTCGACTACTGGGAGGCCCGCTGCGGCCTCAATCTCCTCCCGGACCGGGAACCCCTCTGCGGGATATTCCCTTCCCCCTTTCCCTATGCGTCCAGCGTGCTGCTGGCGGTTCCCTGCGACGCCCCCCTGCCGGAGGAAAGCGGTTACCAGGACTTTGTAAACCGGGCGGCCGGCGCCCTTGCCCTGACGGCAGGCGGTTCCGCCCTGGTCCTCTTTACCTCCTACCAGTCCCTGAAAAGCGCCTACGCCGCCGCGGCCCCCCTTCTTTCCAAAGAGGGAATCCGCTGTCTTAAACAGGGGGATGACGACCGGAGTCGCCTGTTAAGCGATTTCCTCAAGGATACCAGTTCCGTCCTCTTTGCCACCGATTCCTTTTGGGAAGGGGTGGACGCGCCGGGGGACACCCTGCGGCTCGTAATCCTGGCCCGGCTGCCCTTTAAGACCCCCAACGACCCGGTTTTTGAAGCCCGGCGGGAATACCTGGAACGGGAAGGGGGCAACGCCTTCATGGACCTGTCCCTGCCGGAGGCGGTGATGAAATTCAAGCAGGGCTTTGGCCGCCTGATGCGCCGTTCCAGCGATCACGGCGTGGTGGCGGTACTGGACAGCCGGGTCTTAAAAAAACGCTACGGGGAATTTTTCCTCCGGTCCCTGCCGGAAACCCGGACCAGCTTTGCGGAATTCGACAACCTGCTCCGGGACACAGAGCGGTTTCTCTTTTCCCGGTAGCCGGACGGCTTTCCCTGTTTTTTCTTTTGGGCACATCCCCGCCTCGCCGTACCGGCGACCCGCCTATTCGCTGTCGAAGACCACTTTGCCGATGTCGAAGTCTCCGGGGTTCACCGCCGCCCGGTTTGCGGCCAGGGCCTTCTTTTCCCGCTCCAGTTCCGTAAAGTTGTAGACGGTTCCG
>JAIRXT010000238.1 GCA_031268125.1 Treponema sp.
GATGAAGTAGGGGATCTGGCGCGGTATATCAATTTTACGATAGATAAAATCAAGAGCCTGGTTATGGCTATCAAGAATCAAAGCTCCGTCCTTTCCGGCATTGGAACCGATCTTGCCGGTAACATGACCCAAACTGCCGCGGCAATTAATGAAATTACCGCCAATATCCAGAGTATAAAAACGCGGATTCTTAACCAGTCGGCCAGTGTTACCGAAACCAACGCCACCATGGAACAGATCAGCGTCAACATCGACAAACTTTCTGCCCATGTGGAAAAGCAGGGATCCAGCGTCTCCCAGTCTTCCTCGGCAATTGAAGAAATGCTCGCCAATATCCAGTCGGTTACCCAGACCCTCATTAAAAACGCCACTAACGTTACGGAACTGATGAGCGCATCCGAAGTGGGCAGGATGGGCCTTCAGGAAGTGGCGATGGACATTCAGGAAATTGCCAGGGAATCCGAGGGGCTTTTGGAGATAAACGCGGTGATGGAAAACATAGCCAGCCAGACCAATCTTCTGTCCATGAACGCCGCCATTGAAGCGGCCCACGCCGGGGAAGCGGGAAAAGGCTTCGCCGTTGTGGCCGATGAAATACGCAAACTGGCCGAGAATTCCGGTGAGCAGTCAAAAACCATTTCTACGGTTCTTAAAAAAATCAAGGACTCTATCGACAAGATAACCAAGTCCACCGGCAACGTACTTAAAAAGTTTGAGGCCATAGACGGCGGGGTTAAAACGGTTTCCGACCAGGAAGAAAATATCCGCAACGCTATGGAGGAACAGGGCGCGGGAAGCAAGCAGATATTGGAAGCTATCGGCCAGTTAAATGATGTAACCCAAATGGTCAAGAGCGGTTCACAGGAGATGCTTGAGGGGAGCCATCAGGTAATACAGGAGAGCAGAAACCTGGAGTTGACGACTCAGGAGATTACCAACGGGATGAACGAGATGGCCGTTGGGGCGGATCAGATCAATGTATCGGTACATCGTGTAAACACCATCAGCGGGGAAAATAAAGAAAACATTGATGTGCTGGTCCAAGAGGTGTTAAAATTTAAGGTAGAGTAACAGACAGGGGTGAAAGCCGCATAGCGGCTTCCCCCTGAAACCTGATTATTTTATTGCGTCTATAATTTCCCGGATAACGGTGTCGGCCTTGTCGTTGTCCACCTGGCAGGTGCCTACTTGGTGGTGCCCGCCGCCGCCGTAGTGGTAGAGGAGGTTCCCTACGTCCACGGTGGCGCTGCGATTGAGGATGCTGTAGCCTACGGTAACGGCGGTGTTGATTTTGTCCCGGCCGTCTATGATCCAGATGGCGATGTTCTGTTCGGGAAAGAGGGTGTAGATGATGAAGCGGTTCCCCGCATAGATGGGGTCTACCCCCCGCAGGTCCACAATCACGGCGTTTCCTTCCACTTTTGCGTAGGATTTTATCATTTCCTGGAACATGGCGTTTTGGGAGAAGTACGCTTCCACCCGTTCTTTAACGTCGTCCATCTCCATGATTTCTTCGATGGTGCATTCTGTACAGGCTTTGGCAAGTTTTTTCATTAAATCGTAGTTGCTGATGGTAAAATTCCGGAATCGCCCAAGGCCGGTCCGGGGATCCATGATAAAACCCAGGAGTACCCAGCCTTTTGGTGTGAGAATGTCGTCCTGGGTAAGATTCCCGGAGTCTACCCTGTCCACGTATTTGATCATCTCGGCAAAGCGGCCAAGTTTTGCATCCCCCCCGTAATAGTCATAGACAACCCGGGCGCAGCTTGGGGTCATCCGGGAGACTCCTTCGAAGTAGGTACCGGCCCCCAGGCGGTTTGTTTCGCTGGAGTGGTGGTCAAACCACAGTTTGCAGCCCTTTACATAGGGGATGTTTGCCAGGATATCTTCGTCTGTTATGCCTACCAGACCATCCTGTATATCCTTGGGATGAACAAATTTCCAATCATCAATCAACTGTAGGTGGAGGAGCAAGGCTCCGCAGGCTAAACCGTCAAAATCCGACCTGGTAACTAATCTCATGTGAAACCTCTTGCGAAACATTATATACTGGATACATGACTAATATCAATTCTAAGCAAAGAATGCTGATTCTTGTTTTGGCCGGAGCCCTGCTTGTGCCGGGGCTGTTTTTTTCCTGTATTTCTACGGGACCGGAAGATTCTACCCCCCGGGTCTATACTGATCTGGGGCTGTCGGATGATCCTATTCCCTTTATGGGAAATGTCCGTACCGGATTGCTTCCCAGCGGACTTAGGTACTTTATTCTTGAGAATTCCCGGCCGGAGAACCGCGCCTACCTTACGCTGGCGGTAGACGCCGGATCGGTGCTGGAGGAAGACAACGAGCGGGGGCTTGCCCACTTTGTGGAGCACATGGCCTTTAACGGTACGGCCCGGTTCCCGGAATCCGAACTGATTAATTACCTGCGCTCCCTGGGAATGCGTTTTGGGCCGGAAATAAACGCCTATACGTCCTTTGATCGCACGGTTTACGGCATTGAAGTCCCGGTAGAACTCGATCCGGGGACGGAAAACGGAGGGGGAGCCCCCATAAAGCGCATTCCCGCCAAGGCACTGGCGGTGATAGATGACTGGACCAGGGCTATTACGTTTGATCCTAAAGATGTAGACGATGAGCGCCTGGTTATTATGGAGGAACTGCGGGCCTCCCTGGGGGTTATGGACCGGATACAGCGGAAAATGCTGCCTTTTTTGACCGCCGGCTCCCCCTATGTGGACCGTGAGCCCGGCGGGCTGCCGGAAATCATCGAAAATGCCCCGGCCGGCCGTCTGGAGGCTTTTTACCACCGCTGGTACCGGCCGGATAACATGGCCCTGATCCTGGTGGGGGACTTTGACGGAGCGGCCCTGGAGGCGGAGCTTGGCGCCCATTTTGGGGGGCAGGCGGCCTCCGGGCCCCTGGAGCGGCCCCTTTACGATCTTCCCCTTCCCAAGAAGGGAAATGTCCAGACCTTGGTCGTTACGGACCCGGAACTTCCGTTCTCCCAGGTCGAACTGTGTTTCAAGCGTAATCTCCGGCAGGTTGGTTCAACCCTGAAAAACTACCGGGAGGGCCTGATCGACACCCTTATCCAGCGGATGCTGTCTTTGCGCTTCGACGAAGCTTCCCAAAATCCGGACGCCCCCTATATGGCTATCGGCGGAGATCACCTCCATTACGGCGCTTCTTCCCGCTATTACGTATTGGCGGCAGTACCAAAGTCCGGCGGTGCGGAGGCGAGTCTGCGGGAATTGCTGCGGGAAAAGGAGTCCCTGCGCCGTTTTGGGTTTACCGAGTCGGAAATCCGCATAGCCAAGGCTTCCATACTTTCCGATTTTGGGCAGATGCTTTCAGAAAAGGACCGGCAGCAGTCGCTCCAGTATGTATCGGGCCTTACGGAGTACTTCCTGATGGGGGAGGCCCTGCCGGATATCGAGTGGGAGTACGAGGCGGCGCTTAAACTGCTGCCGGAAATTAGCGGCGAGGACATTGCGCGGCAGGTTAAAGACTACTTTGAACCGGGGGATCTGCGGATTCTGGTTCTTGCCCCGGATTCCGAACAGAAAAATCTGCCCACGGACGCCGTGATCCGGCGTGTCGTCCGGGAAAGCGCCCGGCTCAGACTACAGCCGCCGAAGGAACTGGCGGCGGGGGACGTCCTGGTTTCCCGGCAGCCAGAGGCCGGAACCATCCGCTCGGAATCTACCGATGCGGAAACCGGGGCCCTTATCTGGGAACTGGAAAACGGGGCTACCCTGATCCTCAAGGAGACGGCGAACCGGAACAACGAAATCAGCCTTTACGCCCTGGCCAGGGGCGGCACGACAAGCGCGGAAAGCGGCGAGCATGTTTCCGCGGTTCTTGCCGCAGAAATGGCGGGGGCATCCGGCCTTGGCCCCTGGTCCCGGCCCCAGTTGATAAAACTTTTGGCGGATAAGCAGGTAAGCTTTTCCTATTGGACCGGAGACTACAACCGCGGCTTCCAGGGGTCTGCCGCCACCGGGGACATTGAGACCCTTTTTGAGATGCTCTACCTGTCCTTTTCCCAGCCCCGGATGGACGGGGACGCCGTCCGGGCGCTTTTGGACAGTTACCGCACCAGCCTTGCCCAGCGGGGCGAGAATCCCGATGTAGTGTTTTCCGACACGGTAACCGGCGTTACTTCCGGGGATCATCCCTATTTTAAGCCCCTTACGGTGGAAGATATCGGCAAGGTAAACATGACCCAGGCAATGTCCTTTTTGAAACGGGGGCTTAACCCCGGGGACTACACCTTTGTCTTTACCGGGAACCTGGACCCGGCGGTTATACGGCCCCTGGCGGAAACCTGGCTTGCCTCCATACCCCCCGCGGAAACCTGGAATACCTGGACGGACCCCGGCTTGCAAAGGCCGGGCAGGGTGGAGAAAAAGGTCTACAAGGGAAAGGAAGATCAAAGCTTTGTTTTTATGGGCTGGTACGTTCCCCTGGCCTTTACGGAGGAACAAAGCATGGCCGCCGCAGTCCTCAGCGAGTACCTGGATATCCGCCTGACGGAAGATATCCGGGAAAAACTGGGGGGAGTTTATTCGGCCAGCGTGAACGTCTCCCTTTCTTCCCTCCCCGTGGGGGAACTTGTCATGCAGATCTTTTTTGTATGCGACCCCCGGCGCGTTGATGAACTCTCCCAGGCGGTGGAAACGATACTACAGCAGACCGCAGAGGCCCCCCTGGACGATGATGTTTTTAGCAAATCCGTGGAAGCCCTGAAAAAAAACTGGGAGGAATCGGTCCAGAGCAATTTTTACATTGCCCAAAGCTACGCCAATTCGCGGGTGCTGCTGGATACCCCCCTTTCCCGGCTGAACAAGCGGCCGGAACTCTACGGGCAGGTAAAACCCGCCGGTGTCCAGCAGCTTAGCCGCATGCTGGTTTCCCGGGGCTCCGCCAGGATACTGCTCTACCCGGAGGGCTGGAACCGGTAGACAGCCCAAGCGGTATTTTTCTTATTTTGG
>JAIRXT010000274.1 GCA_031268125.1 Treponema sp.
TTAAAATCTATTTTTTCTTTTTGCACGGAATATAAATTTAAGGCTTTATTTCGTTTATTCAAATCAGGTGTTTTCATAATTTCATATTCAACAATATCACTTCCGATTAGTTTCCATGATCCGTAAAAGCATTTAAATAATATTCCAATAATGGCATCACTTTCTATTCGTATTTTATCCTGTATTTGATTATCTGCCGGCCTATTTAAGCAACAGCAATCCATATAAACCAATAATTCATTGTCCATTATGTTTATAGTTTATCAGAAAGGCTGTATTTATACAAGTGTATGATTTTCTATACAAGGATCAATGTTTTAGTCCAATTGCGCCTAACTTTTTATAAAAGTCTGTTGAACTCCTCCAAAATCAATCCAGCGGGGGAGCCATACCGTCCCTTGACAACAGCAAGCTATGTACATTATTATGAACACAATCCAATTATTCATTTGATTTCCGCACGGCAGGCAAGCCCAAAGGAAAGGGAGGATTACCGTGAAAACATCCGTAAGATTTTCGGAGCTTAAGGAGCTTCCATCCCTTTCAAAAAAACGGATCGCTGAAATAAAAGCCTTTAACAATGAGGACTTTTCGGACAACCCCGAATGGGCAGCGGAGGATTGGAAAAAAGCCCGGCCGGCCTCCACAAAAATTCCTAAGGCAGATATTCATACTAAAATTGATGTTGATTTATTGGACTGGCTGAAAGGCGAAGGAAAGGGATACCAGTCTCGCCTTAATGCCGCTCTCCGTTTTGCCATGAATAACGGGTTCTAGTCACTGTAATCGTTTCACCATCCCCGGCCACAGCGCCGGTAAAGGGCAGGATCGCCAGGTTTTCCTGCGCCGCGGCGGCGCATACCAATACATTCGATGCCAACCCATAGAGGGGGGTGGTGGAAGACACCGCAGTCCGGCGCAGCCGGACGAGGAGGCTGGAGCCAGGGGGGAGACTTCCCCCCTCAAAAGTTACGGGGCTTCAAAACTGCGGCGGGCTTCTTCACGGACCTGCTCCGCGGCGGCCTGGTAGTTTTCCTTGAGGGCGTTCATGTTCTGGTTGTAGAAGGCCACGAATTCCGGGTCCTGGAAGGGGTCCAACTGGACCTGGCGGCCGTAACGGCGGGACAGTTCCTCCTCCTTGGCCCGGAGTTTGGGTTCGTACTGGCGCCGGATGGCCTTGTCGTACTGGTCCAACTCATCCAGATAGCGGTCTGCTATCTGGGTAAATTGCTTGTAAAGGTTTGAAAAGCGGCTGCCGGGGATGAGGGTCTGGAGTCCCCGGCCCAGGGTCTGGATCCGTTTTTCATCGTCCCGGGAAACGGGAAGGCTGATCTGGGAAAACAGAACGTCGAAGATCCCCTGTTTCAGGCTTTCCCGCTGATCTTTGGGGGCTTTTTTCAGGACCTCTTCCAGGCTGCGGGAGGGATCTTCAAGAAATTCGTTGGCCGCCTTCTTACCTTGCTGCTTTGCTTCAAACTGTTCGATGCTGCCCTTGTCGCTTTTGACGGATTCGGTCCGTTCCAGGGCAAGTTCCAGCGCGCTCTTTATTCTTCCCATTGAGAAGCTCCTTCATTTTCTCTAAAATACGCAGAATAATTGCGAAAATCAAGGAGGAGCCAATGGCGGATCCGCTGACTCTTGTGGGGATTGGGGCCTATCTGCTGGGGATGATCATCATCGGCGTCTGGTGCGCCCGGAAAAGCAACACGAATCCTGAGGAATACTTTCTGGCAAGCCGGGGGCTGGGTCCCTGGGTAGCGGCTCTTTCGGCGGAGGCTTCGGACATGTCCGGCTGGCTGCTCATGGGGCTGCCGGGGGTGGCCTACTTTACCGGCTTCGGCGAGGCGTTTTGGACCGCCCTGGGGCTTTTTGCGGGAACCTGGATCAACTGGGTGCTGGTAGCCAAACGGCTCCGCTCCTATTCCCAGATTGCAGACAACGCCATTACGCTGCCGGAATTTTTCAGTAAGCGTTTCCACGATAAGAAGCGGGTACTGCTTGCCCTCGCGGCGCTTATCAGCCTGCTGTTCTTTTCGATCTACGTGGGGGCCCAGTTTATTACCTTCGGCAAGCTTTTCGGCTATGTCTTTAACGCCGACATGGTTCCCATGGTGATCCTGGGGGCGGTCCTGGTGCTGATCTACACCCTGCTGGGGGGCTTTATGGCGGTGGGGATGACGGACCTGGTCCAGGGGTTTTTAATGGTCGGCGCCCTGGTTCTGGTGCTGGTCTTTGGCGTGATTAACGCTGGCGGGGCCGCCGGTATTGCCCGCAACCTGGAAAACTTCCCCCGGTTTACCGATTTCTTCGGCATCGCCGCCCCCGTGCTGGAGGGGGGTATTCAAACGGCGGCGGACGGCATTCCGCAGTTCGGGCCCGGCAGGGATTACGGCTTTTTGGACATTGTTTCCACCCTGGCCTGGGGGCTTGGGTACTTCGGCATGCCCCAGGTCCTTATCCGTTTTATGGCGATCAGGAAAACTTCGCTGATCAGGACCAGCCGGAACATCGCGGTGATCTGGTGCTTTATCGCCCAGACCGCAGCGGTGCTGATCGGAATCATCGGCCGCGCCTATCTGCCCGATCTTTTGACTACCGCCTCCGATGCGGAGAACATCTTTATCTACCTGGGCATCCGGTTCTTCCCGCCTTTGATCGCCGGGGTGGTTATCTCGGGGATTCTGGCGGCCTCCATGAGTTCCTCCGACTCCTTTATGCTGATTGTGGCATCCTCCCTGGCCAACGACATTTACAAGGATCTGTTCAAAAAAGATGCCAAAGAAGCCGCGGTCATGTGGATGGCCCGGATCACGATGCTGGCGGTAACGGCCTTTGGCATTGTCATTGCCCTTTCGGAGAACCAGTCTATCTTCCGGGTGGTGTCCTACGCATGGGCCGGGCTGGGCGCCTGCTTCGGCCCCCTGATGCTCTTCAGCCTTTTCTGGAAGCGGACCACCCTGCCCGCGGCGGTGGCGGGGATGCTTACGGGGGGTGTTGTGGTGGTACTGTGGAAGAACATTATCAGCAGGCTTGGCGGAATTTTTGCCATTTATGAACTGCTCCCGGCCTTTATTATCTCCGCCCTGGTGATTTTGGGGGTGAGCCTTTTGACCAAAAAGCCTTCCGCGGAAATCGAAGCGGAATTTGAACGGGCTAGGACCGCTGAATTCTAAAAAAACGTTCCCCGGTACACAGGCCGTCCACCGTCTGGTCATGGTCTTCCGCCGGGACCTGCGGCACAAGCTGGCAGGGCATACACAGGCCGATGCTTCGGCATGAAGCCGGCCGGCAGGGAGTGCGGCGGAGGAAGCGGTCGTAATAGCCCCCTCCCCTGCCCAGGCGCCGGCCCTGCGCATCAAAAGCCAGGCCGGGAACGATGATCAGGGCGGGCAGCGGGTCAGGGGGCAGGGGTTCCAGGGGCGGCGGTTCCCGGATTCCGAAGGGCCCTTCCGCCCAGGGACCGGCCGCAGAAAAGACCCGGTAGAACGCCAAATCCCCGCCGGCAGCGCCGGTACGGGGCGCAAAGACCTTTTTCCCCGCCCCCAGGGCCAGTTCCAAAAGGGGCTGCGTATCGATCTCATTCGGCAGTGAAAGAAAAAGGAGGAGGGTTTCATACCGGCCCCACAGGTTTTGCAGCGACAGGGCCGCTTCCTCCCCCCGGACGCGGAAATCGCCGGGAGGCAAAAGGGCAAGGCGTGTTTTTATTACGGCCCGTAGATTGTTTTTAAGAAGCAAAACCTGGCAACCTGTTGCACTTGTATATTTTTTGCATAAGTATGCAAAAAATATTCGATAAATGGGCTGCCTTGGCAGTTTGTAAAGTAAGAATATTCACCTTTGTGAATATTCTTACTGTTTTATACGCGAAGCGCAACAAACTGCTAGTCCGGAATCCGGTCAGATGCGGCGGGTACCGCCGGTTTTAAGGCCGCCTTCGTAGAGTTTACCGCAGGCAATAAACATGGGAAGCTTGGTACCCCCCAGGATGATGCCGGACTCTTCCGCCATGTCGATCATGTCCCGGCTGGGGCTTTTCCCCCGCACAAAGATGATACTGCGGATATCCAGCAACTCCGCGGTACGGATAACCTGCGGGTTCACCAGGCCGGTAAGAAGCAGTACCCGGTCCTTTACAAATGCCATGACATCACTCATCAAATCCGCGCCGCAGGCGGAAACTATTTCCAGATCGGCCTTACTCTGATCCGTATAAAACTGTCCTTCGAGGATATTAACGGCATCCGCTACGGTCATCATTTCCCCCATTCATTGCTTTATCAGGATAGCACATAGCCGCCATTGAAGCAAGAACGGCGGAAAAAATCCGGCAATTTTACTTTTGCAAAATTTTTCGATGGGAAAGGCGCCTATAAAATCATTGGCTTTCCTGCCGGC
>JAIRXT010000276.1 GCA_031268125.1 Treponema sp.
TACTTCTTCGGCCAGGGCTTTTTCTCCGGCAGAAGGCCCTTGATGGCCTTGGAAATATAATGATCCTGAATATAATCGGCGGTGAATTTCGCCCCTGCCTTGTCCGACACTTCTTTTTGCCAGTCCCACCGGGGGGGAAGGACAGGTTTGTCCCTGAATACCTGGATCATCTCCACCTGCTTCTTGCCCTTCTTGAAATCCTTTCCCACCGGGAGCTTCCCGCCGGAGCGTATCGAAGATAGCGGAGGCAGATTCCACATGCGTTTTTCCGGCAATTTCCCGGCCCCGGTGGAATGTTGTGGGTCAAGTTATACCACCGAGTGTACTTTTTCATCAGCCTGGTATAGCCTGATTTCGGCCTGGAACATACCAGACCGGTTCAGAACATTTGAAGGAGCCCCCATGTTAAAACCAAGAAACGTCCTGACCGGCCTGGTTCCGGGGCTTGTCTTTGCCCTGCTGTACGCCGCCGGAGCGCTGGAGGCCCCGGAAGACCGGGTCTACGATTTTTTCCTCCGGGGCAGGCAGAACCGGGCGCGGCTGGAAAACGTGGTTTTTCTTGACGTGGACGATGACGCCATCGCGTACAACGGGGTTTTCCCCTGGCCCCGGTCGGTCATGGCCGACGGTTTTCTGCGGCTCAAGGAATACGGCGCCGCCGCGGGGGTGATGGATGTTGAATTTATCGACAAAGGGCCGGAGGGTGTGGATTCGGTCTACCTGAACCGGGACCTTCCCGTAATTTTCGACAGAACCTTTACCGGCGTGGGCGCCGGCGTTTCCGATCTGGCCGCCGCGCTGCGTTCCGGCAGGATTACCGGGGCCCAGGCGGAACAGTACGAGGAGGAACTCCAAAACCTGCTTTTTCAGGAGCGGGAGGAGCTTTTCCGCCGGACTTCCGCCATCGCCCGGGATAACGACATATACCTGGCCCAGGCTGCCGCCCTGTTCGGCCGTACCTGGGCAACGCTGACCCTGCAAACCCTGCCCCTAAGCGGTGAACAGGCGGAACGGCGGCCCCTGGCGGAGGAACGGTTTTCCTATCCCGTGGACGCCGCCCCCGGCGCGCAGGGAGGGGACTATGCGGACGTACTCCCGGCCGTTCCCGTCTTTGCGCGGTCCGTCCGGGGCGCCGGGTTTACCAATGTGTTTATTGACGGCGACGGGGTAAGGCGGCGGATCTCCCTTGCCTGCAAGGTCAACGATCACTGGTATCTCCAGCTTGCCCTTGCTCCGCTGGTAGAGTACCTGGGCAGCCCGGCGATTCGTCTTGAAAAGGGGCGGCTTGTCTTACAGGACGCCCGGCTCCCCGCAGGCGGTTCCGTCCGGGACATCGTTATTCCCCTGGATGCCCAGGGCCGCATGATGCTGGACTGGCCGAAAACCAGTTACCGGGACAGCTTTACCCACGTTTCTTTTGCGGAATTTTCCCGGCTGGAAGAGCTTGAGACCCAGATAGAACAGTACCTGGTCCAGCTTGGCGATGCCCAGTTCTCCTTTTTCGCCCAGTTTGACGGGGAGCTTTCCCCTGCCGCCGGTCTTGTGTATCAGGCCGATGCGCTCTTCACGCTGGCCCGGGAGGAGCGGGCCAGGGCCCTGGAAGAACAATCCGGTGAAGCCTTTGACGCGTATCTGGGCTTTCGTTCCCAGGCAATGGGCCTGATTCAGGATGTGCTGGACATGAATCCCGGCCCCCGGGTAAGGATTCTGGCGGGAATGCTGGCGGGGGACTACCCGGAGGATGCTGTCCGGGACGAGGCGGAGTACATCGCCGTATTGACGGAATACCTTGCCGATACGGTGGAACGCTGCGCCGCCGCCGGGGATAATATTCGCAGGGCGCTCGAAGGGAAATTTTGCATTATCGGCCGGACCGATACGGGGACCACCGACATCGGGGTAAATCCTTTTTATGGGGAATATATCAACGTGGGCACCCATGCGGTGGTGATGGATACGATTTTACAGGAATCTTTTATCAGGCCCCTTTCCCCCCTGTGGAGTGCTGTCCTGTGCCCTGTTTTTTCGCTGCTCCTGACGCTGTCCCTGGGCGGGTTAAAGCCCGTGTCCCGCGCGGCCGCGGGGCTGGGAGGGGCCGCTCTTCCCGGTTTATGCTGCTTTGTCCTGTTCCGGTATACCGGCATTTTTGCCGGTCCCCTGGGGCCGGTCTTGTCCGCCTTTATCGCGGTTATTCTCCGGGAGCTGGTCTCTTACATGGTTTCGGAAAAGGAAAAGCAATTTATTAACCGGGCCTTTTCCACCTACGTTTCCAAAGAAGTGGTAGAAGAACTGGTGGCCAACCCTTCGCTTTTGCAGTTGGGGGGGAGCAAACGGCGGATGAGCGCCGTTTTTACGGACATTCAGAATTTTTCAACAATTTCCGAACAGCTTGCCCCGGAACAACTGGTCCAGCTTCTTAACCGTTACCTCACGGTGATGAGTAATATCATCATGGAAAACATGGGGACCATTGATAAGTACGAAGGGGACGCCATTATCGCCTTTTTCGGCGCGCCGCTGTACCGGGAGAATCACGCGGCCCTGGCCTGCCGCAGCGCCCTGCTGATGAAAAAGGCGGAAAAGGAATTAAACCGGCAGCTCATGGAACAGGGGCTTATTCCCGGCAGGGTGCTTGACGCCCTGAAGAACGAGGGGGTTAGGCTGGATCCCCAGGACCCTGTTCCCCTGTATACCCGGCTGGGGATCAATACCGGGGAAATGGTGGTGGGCAACATGGGGACTTCCGGCAAGATGAACTACACGATCATGGGGAACGCGGTAAACCTGAGCGCCCGGCTGGAAGGCGTGAACAAACAGTACCATACGGGGGGCATTACCATAAGCGAATACACCCGGGGTGAAATAGGGGATGATTTTATCTGCCGCAGCCTGGACCGGGTGCGGGTGGTGGGAATCAGCGCCCCGGTAAGGATCTACGAACTCCTGGGCCTGCGGAGCGAAACCGGTGCGGCCGAATTTGACGTCCTGGCTGTCTGGGAAGAAGCGGTCAGGCTTTACGAGAACCGGGAATTCCGCAGGGCGGCGGAACGGTTTGGTTCTATCGCCGTTAATAACAAAAAGGATATTACCGCCCGGCTTTACGCGGGCAGATGCCGTCATTACATCGCCGCGCCGCCGCC
>JAIRXT010000042.1 GCA_031268125.1 Treponema sp.
CTCTGTTTTCCCGGCGCAAGGCTTGTGGCCGCCCCTGGCCTTTGGCTCCCCGGCTGGATTGATTTTGGAGGAGTTCAACCGGCTTTTATACAAAAGTAAACGCCGATGCCCTGACCGACACCCCGCTCTGCTTGTTTCGCCTCTCTTTTCGCCGGTATCCTCATCGTGAATTACCTTATGCCGAGGGTTTTTCAAGGTAAACATTTTTTTGACATTCCGGCGTTTTTTTGATATTCTCCCTGTTTAGGAGTGTCGAATGGTAAACGTGCAGAATGTTACGAAGATTTACGGCGCCCGGCGGGTAGTGGACAATATCAGCTTCACCCTGGAAGACAAGGGGGTCCTTGGTTTCCTTGGCCCCAACGGAGCAGGGAAGTCTACTACCATGAATATCATTGCCGGGTATACGTCCTCCTCCGCGGGGTCTGTAACCGTAAACGGAAGCGAGATCCTGGAAGACCCCATTGGGGCCAAGCGGAATGTGGGCTATCTCCCCGAGCGTCCCCCCCTGTACCCGGACATGACGGTTTCGGCCTACCTTTCCTTCATGTTTGATCTCAAGAAGATCAGCCTTCCCAAAAAGGATCATATTGCCGGGATCTGCGCCTCCGTCGGTGTTGTTCCGGTGCAAAACCGGATTATCAAAAACCTGTCCAAGGGTTTCCAGCAGCGGGTGGGCCTGGCCCAGGCCATGCTGGGGAATCCGGGGGTGCTGATCATGGACGAACCCACCGTGGGTCTTGATCCGGTGCAGATTCTGGAGATTCGCAGCCTTATCCGGGAACTGGGGAAAAGGTCCGCGGTAATTTTTTCTTCCCATATCTTGCAGGAAGTCCAGGCGGTCTGCGACCGGGTTATCGTAATCAACAACGGCCTGCTTATTGCCAACGATACGCTGGAAAACCTCTCCCGCCTGGGGGATAACCGGCTGTTCCTTTCCGTAGACGGCCCCGGCGAAGAACTGCTCCCCGCCATCCAGGCCCTGCCGGGGCTAAAATCCGCCAAAATTCTGGACCAGCCGGAAGAAGAAGGGACGTGCGCCTTTGAGATGGAAAGCGAAACCGGCCGGGACCTGCGGCGCGACCTGTTTAATCTGCTGGCGGCGAAGGGGCGGCCCATTCTTTCCCTGCACAAAAGCGGGATCTCCCTGGAAGACGCCTTTATCCGCCTTACCGCCGGGGACCACGCCGCCCTTTCCGCCATTACCGGCAGGCGTAAGCCGGACGCCGGCAAAGGAGAAGACAAATGATCGCCATACTTAAACGGGAACTGGGGGCCTACTTTAGCTGCCCCATCGGTTATGTGTACCTAGGGGTCTTCTACCTCCTTACCGGCTACTTTTTCTTCGCCGGTGTACTCTACGCCAATAGTTCCGTCATGACTCCCGTGTTTCAGGTGATGATCAACATCGTCATGTTCCTTACCCCCGTGTTGACCATGCGGCTTATGTCGGAGGACCTGCGGCACCGGACCGACCAGGCCCTGCTCACCGCCCCGGTAAGTCTGGGGGCCGTTGCCGGGGGCAAGTTCCTAGCCGCCGCCGTGGTATACACCGCCGGGGTTTCCATGACGATGGTGTACGCCATTGTGGTAGAAGTGCTGGCCCAGGTGAACTGGGCTATGGTGTGGGGGAGCTACATCGGCATTCTGCTGCTGGGCTTTGCCTTTATCGCCATCGGCCAGTTTATCTCCGCCCTCACGGAAAACCAGGCCATCGCCGCGATTGGCTGTTTTACCGTGGTCCTTGCGATATTCCTTATGGACGCCCTGGTAGACATCGTTCCCAACCCGCTGCTTCGCTCAATGCTGCAGGGAATTTCGTTTATGCGGCGTTATACCCCCATTACCAATGGTATTTTGGGCATCTCCAACCTGGTGTTTTTCCTCAGCGTCTGCGGAATATTCATTTTTCTGACCACCAGGGTACTGGAAAAAAGAAGGTGGAGCTAAAACATGGCGTTAAAGTTTTTTTCCAAGTTGCATAAAACCGGGCCTTCCGGCAAAGAGCGGTTGTCCCTGGGGCCCCTGTTTGGGAAACGGAACCTCCGTTACGGTTTTGTTTCGGTCGGCATTACGGTAATCGTGATCGCCGTAATTGTGCTGTTTAACGTGGTCCTTACCTCCCTGTTCAAAAAGTATCCCCTGGATATTGACCTTACCGAGGATCAAGTCTTCGAGCTTTCGGAAGATACCAAAGAATTCCTTGCGGGGCTGGACCAGGACGTGAACGTTTACGTCCTTACCACAGAATCCAGCTTTATTGCCGCCAGCCCCGCGGAATATTTTGTCCAGGCCAACGAGGTGATCCGCCGGTACTCCCAGTATTCCTCCCGTGTTCATCTTGAATACGTGGATATGATCCGCAACCCCAACTTTACATCCCGTTATCCCGATCTGGACCTTAATATCAGCGATATTCTGGTTGTCTCCGGCAGCCGTGCCCGGAAACTGAGTCCCCAGGACCTGTTTAACATCCGCAGTTCGCCCTACGGTTACGGCAGCTTTGTGGCCTCCTCCAAGGCGGAGCAGGCCATGACAGGCGCTCTGCTGGGCGTTACCAGCGCCAAAACCTCCCTGGCGGCGATTATCGGCGGCCACGGGGAAGCCGGCGTAAGCCCGCTGACGGACTTGCTGCAGATGAATTCCTGGGAGGCCGTTACCATCAACACGATGACGGAGACGGTTCCCCCGGAAACAACGCTTTTGATCCTGGCCGCGCCGCAGCGCGATCTTTCTGCTGATGAACTAAACGGCATCAATTCGTTTCTGGAAAACGGGAACAACCGGATGCTCCTGTACTTTAGTTCGTACAGCCAGCCGGGCCAGATAGGCAGCCAGTCGAGCCTTCCCAACCTGGACGCGTTCCTGGCCGAATGGGGTATTGCGGTGGATACGGGGCTGGTCTTTGAGACCAACAACAACCGGATTATCGTCGATCCCTTCATGGCCCTTGCGGATTTTGTGGAGGGGGACTACTCCAAACCGGTCATGGAAAAGGGACTTCCCCCGGTTCTGCCCCGGGCACGGCCCCTGCGGGTTCTTTTTGAAGGCCAGCGTTACCGGCGCACCAACGTGCTTGTCCAGGCTTCCGCCGATGCCGGCATCATGCCGCCGGATGCGGAGCAGGACTGGTACCCCGGCCCCCAGGACATGCGGGCCGGCATACCCCTGATGACCCTGACCAGTTCCCTGCGGAACAACGCGGACGGGGATTTTGTCAATTCCCATGTGATTGTCTGCGGTTCCCTTCTGGCTCTGGATCAGAGCCTTTTGGGGAACGTGAATATCGGGAATTCGACGTTTTTTCTGGACCTGCTGGGGAATCTGGCGGGCCGGGAAGACCGGATCTACGTTATGGACAAGACCCTGGGCTTTTCCAACATGAATATCACGATGGCCCAGATTATCATCTTTTCGCTCATCTTTGTTGTCCTGGTCCCGCTGGCAGTGCTGATCACGGGAATTGTGGTCTGGCTGCGCCGCCGCCACCGTTAGGAAGGTTTTGACATGGCAAAAAAGAAGTTTGTATTCATCATTGCTATGGCGGCTCTCCTGGCCGTCCTGGGGCTTGTGCTGGCCCTGTTACAGCGGGAGGAACCGGCGCCCGCCGCGGTGGAACTGCCCCCGCCGGACTACATTATCGATTACCGGGCCGAAGAATATGCCGGGCTTGCCTCCGTTAGCCTGAAAAACGAAAAGGGCGAATTCGAAATTGTCGCCGGGACGCCCCCCGCCATTCCCGGCTGGGAATCCCTTATCACCAACACCTACCCCCTGACAAGAATCGTGGACATTTGCCGCAGTCTTATTTCCCAGGGGCTGGTGGCGGAGGAAGGGGCGGATCTGTCCGTCTACGGTCTGGACCAAAGCCGGGCCCAGGTGGAAATTAAAACCAACAGCGGGGACGGGACAACCCTGTACATCGGCAACAATGCGCCGGACAGGACCAGTACCTATGTCCGTCTGGAAGGACGCCCCCAGGTATACCAGGCGGGAAAGTGGGAAATTGACAGCCTGTTGCAGGGGGTCTTTGATTTTGTGGACAGGGAGGTAAGCCCCCAATTGCCCGATGACGGCTACGGCGGTTTTGAATTTTCGGAAATCTCCCTGGGCGGCACGGCGCGGCCGGATGGTATCGTGCGGATTGTCTACGAAGAACCGGAGAAAACCGCCGCCACGGGCCGCATTACCAACATGTACCGGATAACCAGCCCCGTAGAAGAATCCCTGAACCTGGATAAGGGCATAAATACCCTTAAAACCATTCCGAATATCCAGGCGGACGCGGTGGCGGGCAGAATCTACGGCCCGGAGGACCTGGTCCCTTACGGCCTGGATTATTCCAGCGCCGCCATCAGCGGCACCCTGGGGCAGGGGCTGGGGGGCTTTAGCCTGCGGGCTTCCCGGCCCGATGCCGCCGGCAGCGTGTACATCTACCGGGAGGGGACCGAACTGGTTTACCAGGTGGCGGCCTCCAAGATTCCCTGGCTCAACGCAACCTGGTGGGACCTGATGGATAAGATGCTTATCCTTCCCTTTATTGACGAAGTAGAACGGGTAGAGGTGGTCAGTCCCCAGCGGCAGACGGCCTTTAGCCTGAGCGGGGAAGGGGACGAGCTGAAGGTGGAATCCCAGGGCATCGTGCTGAACACCGACGATTTCCGGAAATACTACCAGACGCTCCTAAGCGCCGTCTACGACGAGTACACCGAGGAACGAATACCCCCTGGCGCCTTGCCGGTTCTGGAAATTGTGTACCGCTACCGGAACGGCCGGACGCCCGACCGGGTCTCCTTTTACGCGGCGGGAAACCGCCGGGTTCTGAGCAGCCTGAACGGCCGCCGGCCTTTTTACACCTACTCCGCCTACACAGACCAGGTCCTGGGCGACCTG